>DAHXOV010000207.1 GCA_027364695.1 bacterium | reverse complement strand
GGAACTCAAACAACGGGGTAGCGAAAAAATAAAAAATAAAATTGTCTTCTTCAATGTAGCATTTAATCCCAAAAATATCTCTGCCTCTCAATCTTATGGAGAGTGCGTAAAATACAGATATACAAGCGCTTCTCTGGCTGCTCAATATGGCGCAAAATCCTGCATCATCAGAAGCATGACATTGTGCCAAAATCATTCCCCGCATACAGGCAATATGAATTACAATGTCGCTATATCAAAAGAAAAAATACCCGCAGTAGCCATCAGTTACAAGGATGCAGATACACTCTCACTGTTACTGAAAAAATATCCACATCTTAAAATGGAATTATTTACAGAAAATTTTTTATCAGATAGCATTTCTTCTTTCAATGTCATTGCAGAAATAAAAGGCAGTACCTATCCTGAAAAAATAATTACGATTGGCGCCCATCTGGATAGCTGGGATGTAGGAGAAGGCGCACACGATGATGGAGCAGGTATTGTACAAAGCATAGAAAGCATTCATATATTCAAAAACATCTATCAACCAAAAAATACCATCCGAATCGTTGCATTTATGAACGAAGAAAATGGACTGATGGGCGGAAAGATATATGCAGCCGAAGCACTTAGAAAAAAAGAAAAACATCTCACTGCTATAGAAACAGATGCCGGTGGATTTACCCCAAGATATATCGGTGTAGATACAACAAGCGGTTTGTATAGGCTTTGCAAACAATGGAATCCTCTATTCAAGCCATACTACATTGAAATCGTTCCTGATGGAGGTGGCGCAGATATAGATAAGCTCAAAAAAACATTCCATATTCCACTTTGCAGTTATGAACCCGACAATCAAAGATACTTTGATTTGCATCACACCAAGGAAGATATATTTGAAAATGTGCATAAAAGAGAACTAGAACTAGGTGGCGCTGCTATCAGCGCATTCATTATGATGGTAGATAAATATTTTGAATAATCACATTGAAATATACTCCTAAAAAACTCATTTTCCATATCAGTAGAATAGCCTTTCAAAAATTATCTGTTTTTTGAAATACCTAAAAAACCTACCGCAAATTTAACATTTCAGAGTACTTGGGTAATGTCCAATATTCATCTGCTACAATCAATTCCAATTTATCTGCATGATAACGAATGGTATCAAAATAACTCATCACCTTATTGCAATATGCAAACGCTCTCTCTTCCACACTTTCAATGGCGTTGGTTTTCTTCCTCTCTTCTGTCATATCTATCACACTTTGTCTCAATATATTTACTCGCTCAGATATTTCTTTAATAATTTCAATATGTGGCTTTACTAAAACATGATTATCGCTTTCCTCATTTGAGCCATTTATTACACCACTGTGTATTGTTTGCATTTCTTTTAATCCTTTTACAATTCCCACCAACTTATGCTGATAATTCAGTGCTGCTGGAATAATCGTATTGTATATTATTTCGCCTGTTACCCTTGATTCTATTTGTATCTTTTTAATGTATGTCTCCAGTTGTATTTCATGTCTTGCTTCTATTTCTCTTGCTGTCAAAACATTCATTTCTTCAAACAAACGTTTAATTTTTTTATCGTGATACACTTCTAATGCTTTGGGAGTAGTAGTAAAATTATTTAAACCTCTCTTCTTTGCTTCTTTCTTCCATTCATCACTGTATCCATTCCCTTCAAATCGTATTTTCTTAGACAGCGTAATATATTTTTTTATCACTTGAAAAATCGCTTCATCTTTATCCTGTCCCTTTTCTATCAGCGCGTCTACCTCTTTTTTAAAGCCCATCAATGTTTTTGCAACTATCAGATTTAATACCATCATCGCATTCCCACAATTAGCAGATGAACCTACTGCCCTGAATTCAAATTTATTCCCTGTAAATGCAAACGGTGAAGTCCTGTTTCTATCTGTATTATCTAATAAAATTTCAGGTATTTTTCCTATGCCTAATTTTAATGCGGTTTTTTCTTCAGGGCTCATCTTGCCTGTCGGTACATTCTTTTCTAACTCATCTAGCACATTAGATAAGTAATTCCCAATAAATACAGACATAATAGCAGGCGGGGCTTCGTTGGCTCCAAGCCGATGATCGTTAGAAGCGCCCGCTATACTTGCTCTTAGCACATCCGCATAATCATGCACTGCTTTAATGACGTTTACAAAAAAACTAAGAAATTGCAAATTCGTTTTAGGTGTTTTGCCCGGTCCTAATAAATTTTTTTCCGTATTGGTGGCTAAACTCCAGTTATTATGCTTTCCACTTCCATTGACACCTGCAAATGGTTTTTCATGAAACAATACTCTAAACCCGTGACGAATAGCCACTTTTTCCATTATATCCATCAATTGTACATTATGATCTACCGCTACGCTCACTTCCTCAAAAATAGGAGCACATTCAAACTGGGCAGGCGCCACTTCGTTATGCCTTGTTTTTACAGGAATACCAAGCAAATGACATTCATACTCAAAATCCTTCATAAATGCGGCTGCTCTTTCGGGTATAGACCCCCAGTAATGGTCCTCTAATTGTTGCCCTTTAGCCGCTGCATGCCCAAATAATGTTCTGCCTGTTTGCTGAAGATCATATCTGGCATGATAGTACGCAGAATCTACCAAAAAATACTCCTGCTCCCACCCCAGAGTAGCAATAACTTTTGTAACATTTTTATCAAAATACTGACCTACTTCTGTTGCTGCCTTGTCTAATATATTTAATGACCGAAGCAATGGCGTCTTGTAATCCAATGTCTCGCCGGTATAGGAAACAAATACAGATGGAATACAAAGTGTGCGATCTATAATAAAAGCAGGGGATGTAGGGTCCCATGCCGTATAACCTCTTGCTTCAAATGTATTTCTGATACCCCCGCTAGGAAAGGAAGATGCGTCTGGCTCTTGCTGTGCCAACTGATTACCGCTAAATTTCTCAATTACTTTTCCATCTCCAGCCCATTCCATAAAAGCATCGTGTTTCTCAGCTGTTTCTCCATTCAATGGTTGAAACCAGTGTGTATAATGCGTAACGCCTTTACCCATCGCCCATGCCTTCATGCTCTCTGCTACTTCTGCGGCTATTTTTCTGTCTATGGGTATCCCCTTATCTATAAATTCTTTTACTTTCTGAAAAGTGTCCTCAGACAAATATTTGCGCATCTTATCTAAGGTGAAGACATTTTCAGCAAAGTACTCACTGATTTGCTTGACTGGTACCTCATTATTCAAGGGTTTCTTATTCAGCGCTTCTTGAAAGGCAATGATTCTTTTATTCATAAAATTAAATTTTTCTGCAAATGTACAAGAAATTTAGGGGGGGATACTTCAAAAAATATACTTTTTTATTCACAAAGTGTTTTTTACAGGGGGATATATTAAAAAAATAATATTTTAGCAAGTGAATTAAATTCTATTTAAATTTGCCACCACATCCTAATTTTATTTTAAAATGTCTCAGCAAAACTCCACTGAAATAGGTAAAAACGCAGAAAAAACTGCTTGCGAATACCTCTCCCATCAGGGTTACAATATATTAGAGCAAAACTGGCGCTTCAAACACTTTGAAATAGACATTGTTGCTGAAAAAGAAAATTATATCATCATTGTAGAAGTAAAATACAGAACCTATACCACTTATGGAGAGCCAGAAGTTTTTGTCAATAAACAAAAGCAAAAATTTTTAATAGAAGCCGCTAACCACTATATCATTCAGAAAAACATAAACAAAGAAGTAAGATTTGACATCATCGCCATTAGCCAAAAAAAAGATAAATTGAATATTCACCACATTGAAGATGCTTTCTATGCCAAATAACTCAAAATGCAAAGTATTTCAACTCAATAACCAACAACCATGAACATCAATCACTTCAAATCCAATCATATCCAAGATGTAAAAGAAAAATTCAATGCCACCTTGTGTAAATACTATTCAACCAACGAACAAGACATAATATTCAAGAGAATACTGGAACATCTGAACTACGACCCATACTCCAACAATTCGTACTTTAATCAAAGTGAACTTATCTTAATCTCTCGTTTTATAGATGATTTACTTGAAAAAAAACCATTGGCGTACATTCTTGGATATACTTATTTCTACCATCTTAATTTTTTTGTCAGCCCAAATGTTCTCATCCCACGCCCTGAAACAGAAGAATTAGTTTTATTAACACAAAAAATTATCTCCGAAAAATACCCCAGTCATTCCAACCTTACATTAATAGACATAGGTACAGGCAGCGGATGTATTGCCATAACACTAAAAAAATACTTCCCCAAACTACAAATTACTGCCATTGATATTTCTGAAGAAGCCATACAAACGGCTATGAATAATGCCACTTTTCACAACACTCCGATCCATTTTCTTCAATCCGATATTTTATCTGACTACTTGCCAGGCCTATTTGACATCATCATAAGCAATCCTCCTTACATCCCCACGCAAGATATAACAAGTATAGATGAATCTATTCAAAAATATGAACCATCTATTGCCTTATTCTCAAAAAACTTCTCAGAATTCTATGAAAAAATATTTGCACTGTCTGAAAAACAATTAAATAAAAATGGCATTCTAATAATGGAACTGAACCAATACTACGCACAATCTATATTAGATCTATCCAAAAAATTCCACCACTTTTCCCATACCACTCTGCTAAAAGATTGGAGTAACCATCAACGATTCATTCTCTGCGAAAAAAATTAAACCACTAAAAGTGGAATTTGTACTCTGTGTCTCACTGCATTAATCGTGGTTCCCAACAAAATATCTTTGAGCGTCTGATGTCCATGTGCACCCATCACCAAAATATCTATTTTTTCGTCTTTTACAATTTTTGGAATTTCTGATTTCGTGCTTCCAAAGCCCATCACATAACGACATCGTATGCCCTTACTTCTCAACATATTGCAATACCTTTCTATATATTCCTTATCCAGTTTTAATTCCGCTCCCTCCACTTGATTTTGATACACATACGCGCCTATATTATCCAACACATGTATAAAAACGACTTCTGTATTCTCATTACATAAATTAAAAGCATAATTGATAGCTTTGTTATCTGAGTCAGAAAAATCCACACTTACTCCCACTTTCTCAAAATAAACTTTCTCATCTGTTATATGAATATCAGGCATCTTGCCATGTATAGAATGGATATTCCGCTGCTTACGATAAAAAACAGGCACTACAATAATATATGCCATCAATATCAAACAAACAACAATCACAGGAATAAATAACATACTATAAAAAAATGGATGAGACGAGTGCGACAAATAACCCGATACTTCATTATACACCATCTTTAAATTCAAAACCAAAATCACACTCACCGCTATCCACGACATCACCTTTTGCCATGCAGGAATAACATATACCCCCATCAAATTTTTATTGCTCACAAAATGTACTAATGGCACAATTGCAAACCCCAACTGCAAACTCAACACAACTTGACTAAATATAAGCAAATTAGATATTTTCTCCTCCCCCATCAATACCACTGTCAATGCAGCAGGAACAATAGCCAACAACCTCGTTACAATCCGCCTCACGAATGGGTTCAGCCGAAAATTCAAATATCCTTCCATAATAATCTGCCCTGCCAAGGTCCCCGTAATAGTAGAACTTTGCCCCGC
>DAHXOV010000059.1 GCA_027364695.1 bacterium | reverse complement strand
GTGTACAGAGGCTACTATAAAATCAAATTGTTTGAGGATATCCTCTTCGTAATCTAATGATCCATCTTTTAATATATCGCTTTCAATACCTTTTAGTATTTTAAATGCCTCGTGTTTTCTATTGTATCCATCTATCTCTTTCCATTGTTGAATGAGATGTTCTGTAGAAAGTCCGTTGGCATATTTTGCTGACTTTGAATGATCACATAATCCAAGATACTCATATCTTTGTTCACGAACATAATCTGCTAACTCTTCTATGCTGTTTAATCCATCGCTATATTGTGTATGACAATGTAAAATACCTTTTACGTCTTTCATTTGTAATACTTCATTCTGATGGGTATTATTTAAATGTTTTATCTCATAAAATTCTTCTTTTGCTTCTCTTTGATATGCGGGGATATCTATTACACGAAGTGCTTTAAAAATTTCATCTTCGCTGTTAAAATGCTTGCTTTTTATCTCGTAGAAATTTATTTGTTCAAGATATGCTTCACTGCCTGTTGTTCTGAATAATTCATAATAGTATTCTTTTTTATTTGTACAATGTATTATTATTGGAACTTCTGACATCTGTTGAATTTTATGCTTTAATTGTTCCGACACATTCTCCGTTGAAATCCATTCTAATTGCTGCATAACTTCGCATTGTCTTCTTAATTGTCCAGTCCTTTCTACATGAATGGCATGATTTTTTAATATTTTTTCAATTCCTTTTGCTATACCCAACGCTACTCCTAATTGTATTTTATTTTTATTTTTTAAATAAAATTTTGCATTCTCAAGAATAGTGCATTGCATTTTTTTACCAAACCCTTTAATATTTGAAAGTTGATCATCCTCACACGCTCTAATCAGTTCATCAATATTAGTTAATCCTGCTTCTTTCCATAATTTATTTACTTTTGATGCACCTAATCCTCTTATGTTGAGCAATTCTACAACGCTATGAGGGGTAGTTTTTTCATATTCTTTTAGATCTTTTATTTTGCCGTGAAGCAATATTTCTTTTATCTTATCTAATATATTTTTCCCGATACCTTTGATTTTCCCTATTTCTTCATAGTTATTTATATCAATATCCTGATTCAATTTCTCAATTAATTCTGCAGCATTTGAAATGGCCTTTATTTTAAATATGTTGTCTTGATGTAATTCCATGAGTTTTGCTAACCGACTGAACTGCTCTGCAATAGTGTAATTATTCATTTTTTTTGTTTTGTAGTATTGTTTCAGCGATTTTAAAATCTATAGGATAGGTTACTTTAATATTCTCTCTTTCGCCTTCGCATAAATACATTTGCTCTCCGTATGATTCTAGAACATTCGCTTCATCCGTAAATATCTCTTGGTATTCTTTTTGAAATGCTTTGTATATGATAGAAAATATTGCGCACTGTGGTGTTTGTACGATAACAAATCTATTTCGGTTGATTGTTGTATTACTATTATTTTTAATTTCTCTGACACTTTCATACAAAGGAATTGCAGGTATCGCATTTTTATATTGCTGTGCATCTTCAAAACATCTTTTGATAAGTTGTACACTCAGGCAAGGTCTTGCTGCATCGTGAATACCTACTATGCCACTAAAGTTTATTTTATTCAAATATTCTAATCCATTTTTTACTGAATGAAATCTTGTTTCACCACCATTTATTATATTTATATTTCCTTTAAAATATTTTTCTATCAATTTATGACAATGCTTGATGTATTTTTCATGGCACACTATGACAACAATCATCTCTTCATTGTATTGAATAAATTTCTCAACAGAATAAATGATTATAGCTTTGTTATTTATTTCTACAAATTGTTTCGGCGTGTTTTTTTGCGTCCGTTCTCCTGCTCCTCCAGCTACGATGATAACGGCTTCCTGTTTCATAATCAACTACCTTATTATATTTACATGTCCTTTATAACTGCCTTTATCTGTGCCCGTATCTAAAATATAAAAGTAAGTTCCTGTGGGTACTTGTTCGCCTCCTATTGTACCGTCCCAATTATTCTTATATCCTCTTTGGAAATAAATTTTTTGGCCATAGCGATTGTAAATGGTTAATGTGTTATCAGTATATTGTTCAAGATTTGCTATGTAAAAAACATCATTTATTCCATCGTTATTGGGCGTGAAGGTGTTATAAAATATCAGTTCATCATTTGGAATAACTCGGATAATCACAGTGTTTGACGCAATGCATCCGCTAGGCAAAACGGAACTTACTGTATAAATAATGGTGGAAACAGGTGAAGCATCAGGGTTTTGTGTTTGCCCATAAGGGATGGTTAAAAAATAAAATGGCTTCCATATATAATTATCTGCTCCTCCGCTTACGCGCAATTTCACTACTTCTCCTTTTTTGATTGTTGTATCCTGTGGACGAACGTTTAGTAATACATATCCGATATTGATATTAACTAAATCAATATAACTACAATTTCCATCTGTGATTTCTAAAGTATAAGTGATGCCCGAAATAGAGGTGTCAGGGTTTGCTACAGGATTGGCTGAATTTGTATTGTCTAAATAAGTAGCAGGTGACCACGAAAAACTACATGTAGCACAATTTGAATTAGTGCTCGCACCAAGTGCTACTACAGATGTTGTCCCTTTACATATAAACACATCTTCTCCTGCTGAATAATTATCTATATTACTTTTGGTAATGTATATAGTGTCTCTGCATGTATTGCCTGTTTTATCCGTTACTATCAAAATATAATATGGACTTTGGTAAGAGGATAATATCGGATTGGCTGTGGTATCATTGTTC
>DAHXOV010000011.1 GCA_027364695.1 bacterium | reverse complement strand
GGGGGATGGAGTCGTTTTTTAGTGTGATGTCAAATTCGTTGAGTTGTTGTTGGATTTGGTATTTGTTGACGAGGGATTGTATTTTGTCTGTCAATTGGTTGAGATGGGCATATACGGATAGGAGTCCTGATGGGTGCTGGATGTAGAGGGTTTTTCCATAGCCGGTGGCGCTGATTTTTATTCGGGTGATGTATCCGTCGTCTATGGTTTTGATGGGGTGGTTTTCTTTGGTAGAAAAGTCTATGCCTTGATGAAAGTGGTTGTTTCTTATTTCACCAAAGTTGCCGGTGATATAGATGGTATCTATTGGGAATGGGAAGGTGGTTTGGGAAAAATGTTGGATGTAAGCGGTGATAAGTAAAAGTGGGAGGAGTTGTTTTTGGGCCATTTTGTTTTTATAGTTGTGGTATGGCTAGTTTGATTTCTGTTCCTTTGTTTAATTGAGAGTGGATGGATATTTTGGCGTTGATTTGTTCTGATAAGGCGCGGATGATTGTAAATCCTACACTGGAGAGGCGTGTTATTTGGTTTTTTGGGATGCCTATTCCGTTGTCTTTGATGGTGAGGTGGATGTGGTAGTTTTGTCTTGATAACTGGATATAGATGGTTTTTGAATTGGTTTGGTAGTTGGGTGGGAAGGCGTATTTGACGATGTTTGTAATGGTTTCGTTGATGATAAGAGAGAGTGGAATGGCTGTGTTGACGTCCAGTATGATGTCTTCTATATCAGATTGTATTTGAATCTCTGTTTTATTGAAAGAATAGAGGGTATTTTGAATGAGAGAGAGGATGTTGTTGGCGATATTAATGGAGGAGTAATTTCTATTTTGGTAGAGTGTTTGGTGAATGTTTGCCATGGAGAATATTCTGTTTTGTGTGTCTTTTAGGACGTTTTTTATTGTTGTGCTGTCTTCGTTTTGAATTTGCAGATTTAGCATGCTTGAAATCACCTGTAAGTTGTTTTTTATTCTGTGGTGTACTTCTTTGATGAGGATTTCATTTTCTTTCAGTAGGTTTTCGAGTTGTTTTTGTTTTTCTATTTCTGTTGTTATGTCTGTTGCGATTCCTGATACTTCATATATTTCGTTGAGGATGATGATGGGGAAGAGGTTGATGTCTAATGTGATTTGTTTTTCGTTTTCTATATTAAAGTTGAGTTGGAAGTTTTCTTTTGAGCCGTTGAATGCTTTTTGATAGTGGTAATTGAGTGTTTCAATGAAGTTTTGGTTTTGGCTATATTTGCCTTTTGACAGTTTTTTTCCTATGGTGGGTATTTCTCCATAAATGGTTTGAATGAGTTTTTGGTAATTAGTGTTGAAGAGTGTAAGTTCCATGTTTTTGTTGATGGACCATAAGTAAATGGGGCTGTTGTGAATAATGGTGTTCAGTTTTACTGAGTGGTTTTCTATTTGATTTAAGAAGTCGTATTTTTCTGTGATTTCGTGTCCGTAGCAGTAGATGTTTTTGATGGATTTGTTTTTTCCTAATGTGGGTCGTAATAATATTTTGTACACTCTTTGTTTGTTTGCTTGTTTATCAAATTGTTTGACTTCGTATTCAAAGTCTTTTTTTTCTTTTAGTATTTTTATTAGAGATTCTTGTGTTTCTTTTTTTGTTGAGTTATTTATCTGATTTGCTTTATCAATGACAGACATTCCTATGCTTGGTTTTATGTTATAATATTTCAGGCAATAATTATAAAATGTATTGTTGTACAGAATGATATTTAATTTTTCATCTGTTATCCAAAAGAGGTAGTCGGCGTGATGGATGGTATTGAGAAGTTGTTCTTTTTTTATTTCTAATTCGCTGAGTATTTTTTCTTTTACTGCATTTTGTTTGATAAGTAGTTTGTTTTCGTGATGTTTGAGTTGATATTGTATTTCTAGTTGTTGCTGGTTTATTTCGTTTGTTTTATCCTGCACAATAAGTATTGCTAAAGGTTGTTTTTTTGTATAAAAAAGCAAGGCAGACAGTTCTATTATTTTTTCCTGATCTTTAAAGTTTTTTATATGATAAATGGTGGGTGGTAATTTTTTTTCTGTGTATAATTTATGCATTCTTTCTATTGCTTTTTTCCTTTCTTTCTTGTCGTATAAGAGGTTTAACAGGTCTTGGTTAAAATACTTTTTTTTATCGTAGGTTCCTATTATTCTTTTTGCTTCTTTATTTACATATTTTAATTTACCATGATCGTGCATAAGTATTCCTATTGGTAAGTGTTCAAACATATCTTCAAACAGTTCTATCTGTAAATTTAATTTTTCTGTTGATTTTTTTTGTTCAGTGATGTCTTCAAAAATGATTATGTAATTGTTTTTGTTTCTGTTTTTTACTTTTTCCACATTTATCTTTAATACTTTTTTTTGTTTATCTATGATTATTTCTTTTTTATTTTTTTTGACCGCGTTGCAGAGGAGTGTATGAATTTGTTTTTGATTATTTGTATTGAGGGATAAAGTTTTTTTTGCTTTTGAATTGATCTGTATAATGCTTGATTTATCTATTATTACAAGGGCTATTTTTTTCAAGGCTGCGGGTATGTTAATCTTATTTTTTTTCATTTGTTTTTAATTGTTATTTTCTTTTTTGCTTTTCAGGATTTCCTGATATTTTTTTGAATTTTCCAGAATTGTTTCATATACTTTCATAGCATCTTCATAAGTGGGGATAATGGTTTGTCCCATCCATTTTATTTCAATGTTGTTTTCATAAGTAATATTTAAATAATTGTGTCCGTATTCATCAAAAAATTTCCATTCACCATTTTTTACTCCACCCTGATAAGGACCGTACATCATTTTATTGCCATTTTCGTAATACCAATAATGCAGCCCGTCGGGGTCTCCGTTTAGAAAGTTTCCTTTGAATCTTGTTTTTCCTGATGGCATGTAATATGATATCCATGTACTATCGGGGTTTCCATTGGTATATTTTCCTATTACTTTGTAGTTTGGAATTTCATATATCCATTGTCCTTCTTTGTTGTCATCAATGTAGAGGCCTGATGTTAGTATTTTTTTATCTTGAGTATAGTCTTTGAATTCTCCTTCTCTTTTTCCTTTTACATAGTTTTCTTCGCGAAGAATATTGCCGTTTTCATAGTACCAAATCCATTGTCCATCGGGTTTTCCTGCTATATATTTTCCTTTTTGTTCTATTTTTCCGTTTGGGTAATCGTATATCCATTCTTCTGTTTTGTTGTTATTTTTATATTTTCCTTTGCCTCGTAATTCGCCTGAGTAGTAGTATTCTTGCCATGTTTCTTGTTTTCTTCTTAAACTATCAATGGGTCCTTTTTCCACTAAAGCATTGTTTTCATAGATAAAAGCAGAGTCGGGGAGTGGTTTGTTTTTACAAACTTGTTTTTTGATATAAATGTTGGAGGTGTCATCTCTTGGAACAAGAGTAGAGTCGCATCTGAATACTTTGATATAATGATAGTGTGTTCCTACGGGATAGCCCTGTACATAAGGTCCTTCGTATTTTAGAGTGCCGTCTTCGTAATAATCTCTATACATATCAACAGCTGCAAATTCTTTTGGATTTTCTATTTTTTTTCCAAAGGAGTATTTTTCTGCATTTGAAAGGTTTCCTTTCTTATCATATTCTTTCACATATCCGTTGATTTTGTCATCTCTATAATCAATTTCTTTTTTTACTTTTCCATCGGTATAAAATTCTTTCCATGTACCTTGTTTTCTACTTTGCTCATCTTTTTTATTTATTTTTTCATACTTTAATAAGAATCCGCTTTGATATTCACCAATAGCGACGATCAGAGAATCTTTGTCAAATTCATAAAAAACACCATTGGCTTTTCCTTTTTGAAATGGGATAATTTTTTTTAATTTTCCTATTGGATGATAATAGTATGCTGTGTCTGTTGGAATATCGTTTAAATATTTTTGTTTAAATATAACAATGCCCGAAGTATCGTATTCTTTTATCCATCCGTTTTTTTTATCTTGTTTGTATTCTATTGTTTTTACAGGCTTTCCATCTGTGTTGTAAAATTTCCATATACTATCTAACAAAAAATTTTTTCTATTTCCTTCATTTTTTATTTTTCCATTTGAATAATAATTTTTCCAATATCCATCGGGTTTTCCATCTTTGATATATCCTTCAGAAGAAATGTTTCCATCAGGGTATTTAAATTGAACGTAAGCATCTTTTTGAGAAAATGATATGGTTGAGTAAATTAAAATTATTATAGATAAAACATTTTTCATTTTGAGTTTCTATTTAGACAAGTCTAACATTTTCAATAATGCTTTTTTTGCTTTTTCAATAAGATTTTTATTCATTATTATCTCCGGGCTTTCACTTTTAAGCGCTAAATATATTTTTTCAAAGGTATTGAGTTTCATATACGGACATTCATTGCAGGCGCAAGTATTATTTGGTGGCGCAGGAATAAACATTTTTTCAGGACAGTATTTTTGCATTTGGTGTAATATACCCGTTTCAGTAGCCACTATGAATTTTTTTTCACTGCTTGATTTCACATAATTCAACAAGGCAGATGTACTGCCAATAAAATCAGCATAATTTAAAACATCTTCTTCACATTCAGGATGGGCTATTAAAAAAGCATCAGGGTGTTGAACTTTTAATTCTATCATTTTTTGTAAGGAAAATTTTTCATGTACCTCGCATGCTCCGTTCCACAGTATCATTTCTCTTCCTGTTTTTTTGATGATGTATTTTCCTAAGTTTTTATCAGGAGCAAAAATAATGGGCTGTTCTTTTGGAATACTTTCTACTATCTTAACTGCATTGCTACTTGTACAAATAATATCTGAAAGTGCTTTTACCTCTGCTGTACAATTGATGTAAGAAATAACGATTGCATTGGGGTATTTTTTCCTTAATTGACTAAAATCTTCTGCTGGACATGAATCAGCGAGAGAACATCCTGCATTCAAATCGGGCACTATCACTTTCTTATTAGGGTTTAATATTTTTGCTGTTTCTGCCATAAAATGAACACCTGAAAATAAAATAATATCTGCCGTTGTTTTTTGTGCTTGCTGAGCGAGTTGCAAACTATCTCCAATAAAGTCAGCTATATCTTGAATTTCACCCATTTGATAATAATGGGCTAATATAACGGCATTTTTTTGTTTTTTCAGTTTCAAAATTTCTTCTGCCAAATCAATATTCACATCTATTATCATAATTTATTTAATTAGTTTTTAAAGTATTATATTAATATTATCCTGTTAGTTTTGTTTGAAATTTGTTTAAAATATATTTTGAAATCATGTTATTAAAAATTAATCAACAAAAGTAATGAATTATATGCTTTTGAAAGTATTGATTTTTTTGGGATTCAGTGGTTATTATGATTTATTCACATTTTTTATTCACCTATTTTGTTGATAAGAAATATGATTATGAATATAGGTAAATTGTTAGTAAATGGTTATTAAAAAATGAATTAAAAATAAAATAAAGTGTTTTGAAATAAAAATAAAATTTGTAAGGGAGTATTATTTTCTAAAAAGCAAATTTTAAAATATTTTTTTTCAAAAAGTTTTATACGAGATATAAGGTGTGAGTGTGGATAAAAAAAGGCATTGAAATTCAATATGATATCTTT
>DAHXOV010000043.1 GCA_027364695.1 bacterium | reverse complement strand
AATATCAACCTACCGAAGACCCCAGAAAAGGACTATTCAGCCTAGACAACTTATGGGATGGGCTTGGTACATTAATAGTAGATTATCCATCTGTTAAATACTTTTTTGGCAAAGTAACCATGTACACGCATTTCAATAGAGAAGCCAGAGACTTGATTTTAAGTTTTATGAAATACTTTTTTCCTGATCATCAACAATTAGTTACACCTATTTATCCTATAAAAATAGAGCACGATGTTTTTTGGTTTATTGAAAAAATAAAGGAACTTTCATATAAAGAAGCACATTTGGAACTGACACATGAAGTAAAAAAAAGAAACGAAAGAATACCACCACTCGTCAATAATTATATGAACCTGTCTTCTACTATGAAAACTTTTGGCACTGCTATTAATCCAGGTTTTGGTGGGGTTGAAGAAACAGGACTGATGGTTACTATTGCAGCTATTTATCCCTCTAAAAAAGACAGATACATCCAGCCCTATATGGAATACAAATTAAGTAAACCAAGGTATTTGTTTAATAGCAATAATTTATAGTAATTTGCACAAAAAAATATGAAAGAGAATTCTCCTAAAACACCTGTTGGCGAATGGATGAGCGGAGTGCTGAAACTTTATAAGAGTGGTTTTTCAAGAGAGCAAATTTTTGCCATCAATGGCGAGACATCGGAACTTGTAGAATCCATTTTGCAGTATTACTGTTCAGAAAAGGAATCAGATAGATTAATGGTAAAGACTTGTATCGGGGAGTGGTTTGACAATATTGTAGAATTAAAGAAAGCAGGTATGGAATTTGATGAGATTTTAAATATATTGACCAATATAAAAGAATCATATTATTATACAGAATATGATGATGATTATTTTGATGACGATGGGTTTTATAATGAGTTCAGCCGGGGTGGTGAGGTAGATGACGACGATGAAGATGACGACGATGATGATGATAATGATGACTTTGATCCCAAAAAATTCTTTCCCAGGAAATAAAAAAGAGATGGAGCAGTTAATATAAACCGGTAAAAAGTGTATTCTAAAAGTAAAGCATTTTTGATACTTACTAAGCATAAGTTATCTTTGTTAGTAGTTTTTTCGGCAGTGGTAAGTTATGTTACAATTGCAGATAAGCCCGAGTGGAGAATTATTTTGTTTTTAAGCACAGGCGGTTTTTTAATTACAGCTGCTTCTAATAGTTTGAATCAGATGATTGAAAAAAATGAAGACGCAAAGATGGAACGCACCAAAGAAAGACCTTTGCCACTGGGTATATTGTCAAATATAGAAGCACTCTTATTTTCAACAGGGATGATTATAGTGGGCACTTATTTTTTATATTTATGTGCTTTACTTACCGCTATTATTGGCTTTATTTCTATGCTTATGTATGTCTTTCTATACACTCCTTTGAAACAAAAAACACCTTGGGCGGTTTTTGTGGGCGCCTTCCCTGGTGCCTTGCCTACTTTGATAGGAGCAGTAACAGGTCAGGAAAATCAGAATAATGTAGAATTTTTTTCATGGCTTTTGTTTTTGATTCAATTTATATGGCAATTTCCACATTTTTGGACTTTGGCATGGTTTAATTATGAAGATTATGCCCGTGCTGATTTTTATTTATTACCTAATAAAAAAAGAGATCATTTTTCTGCCTTTATGATTTTTACTTATACTGTGTTTTTAATAGCAGCGGCTATGTTGCCTTATTTTTTTCATTATGTAGGGGAGATGTCTTTGAGTATTGTTCTAATTGCTTCTGTTACTTTACTTTTTCAAACATTTTTATTTTATAAATATCAATCTGATAGTATGGCAAAAAAATTATTTAAGACCTGTATTGTATATTTACCACTGGTACAGCTAACTATTATGACAAGATTATAAAAATAATTTTTTATGAACGATGAATTAATCTTAAAAAAGAAATCTTTGAAAAATATGCTATGGTTAGCCATATTCAGCATTATCATGATGTTTTCAGGAATTGTAAGTGCTTATATAATAAGAGCAGAGGGGAGTAATTGGCTCAAGTTCCAATTGCCCGACGCATTTTATTATAGCACAATAATTATTTTGTTGAGTAGCGGGAGCATCTATTTGGCACAAAAAAGCATTCAGAAAAACAACAGAAAAGCCACCACACAATTTTTATTACTTACATTATTATTGGGTACCCTATTTTCACTGTCTCAGTTTTTGGGATGGAAGGAATTGTATCAGCATGGAATTGTATATGCAGGAAAGTACAGTAACCCTGCGGGCTCATTTTTGTATCTATTGACAGCCTTACACTTGTTACATTTATTAAGTGGATGGACAGGCATTGTTGTTACTACTATTAAAAATATATTAAAAAAGTACGATTCAGAAAATTATCTTGGGATTGAACTAATTTCAATATATTGGCACTTTTTAGATGCGCTATGGATTTTTTTGTTTTTATTTTTGATATTTATTCATTAAAATTGCCCGCAAGAAATTATTAAACTTAATTTTATGGCACACTCAACACACGCAGCAGTAGTAGATGAAAAAGAATTATGGGAGGGGGGCGTATCACCCTTTAATATCAGTTATGGAAAAACAATGATGTGGTTTTTCCTTGTGTCGGATGCGCTGACATTTGGAGGTTTGCTTTGCGCTTATGGATTTATGAGACATAGATTTGCAGATCTTTGGCCAAGAGCAGAGCATGTATTTGTACATTTCCCTTTTGTAAAAGAACATATCCCCCTTGCTTATGTAGGTTTGATGACCTTTATTTTAATTATGTCTTCTGTAACTATGGTATTGGCAGTAGAGGCAGGACAAAGGAAAGATAAAAAAAGAGCAGCAATATGGATGTTGGCTACTATTCTTGGTGGATTTATGTTTCTTGGATCTCAGGCATGGGAATGGTATAATTTTATAGTAGGAACAGATCACGGAACATTAAGATGGGTATGGAGCGATGAGCAGCAAAGATATATTCAACAAATGATACACGGCGCTAATATGACGGTGAATGAATATGGCATACCTCAGTTTGCTAATTTCTTTTTCTTCATCACTGGTTTTCACGGCTTCCACGTGTTTAGCGGAGTTGTTTTGAACATCATCATTTTTATACAGGTTTTAAGTAATGTAATGGAAAAAAGAGGACACTATGAAATGATTGAAAAAGTCGGATTGTACTGGCACTTTGTAGATTTAGTGTGGGTATTTGTATTTACATTCTTTTACTTAGTATAATTAAAATAATAAATCACTAACCAAATAAAACATATAACTATGCATTTTCATGATGATTATCCAGAATACGAAAAAATGGCCATTCATGGAGAAGAAGAAGGCAAAAAAGCAAGAAAAGTATTGTGGAATGTATTCTGGCTGATGCTTATTGTTACTATCACTGAACTAGTAGTAGGGTTTTTAGCACCTGAGAAAGGATGGACAGGAACCCTTAGTCTAAGGGTATTTTTTATTTTCTTTACACTTGTTAAAGCAGGGGGGATTGTACTTTATTTTATGCACCTAAAACATGAGAAAACATTCCTTAAATATACCATTTTACTTCCTTATTCAATTTTTATACTATATGCAATATATATACTGATAGTAGAAGGAACTTATTCTATGAACCCACGATTCAGAAATAAAGTAGATAAAATATATTTTGAACAACAGGAACAATTAAAAGCTAATGCACACCATTCAGAATCTGCTACACATTAAAATTTTTAATTTACATATTTAAAATTCATTACTTTACCCACCAAAAATAACAATAATATGACAAAAAAAATCCTTTCATTATTAGCCTCTTTATTGCTGGCAACTTATTCCATGCAGGCACAAAAAAATTATGTGAAAACAGCAGATGAGTCATTGAAGTATGGGCAATACTTTAATGCCATAGAGTTGTATAAGCAGGCCTATACAAAAGCAAAAAAGCCAGACGTAAAGGCAAAAATATTATACAAAATGGGGATAGCATATAAAAGTATCAATGATCTGAAATCAGCCGAGACCTATCTGCAAAAAGCCATTTCTGCTAAATATCCAGACCCTGCAGTCCATTTAGCACTGGCAGATGTGTTAAAAACACAAATGAAATACCCGGAAGCAATGGCAGAATACGAGGCATACAAAAAAGAAAATCCTTCAGATCAAAGAGGGGAGATGGGAATTAAATCCTGCCAACTGGCTCAGGAATGGAAAGATAACCCTACCAGATATAAAGTAGAAAACATGTCGCTGATCAATTCTAAAGAAGCCGACTTTTGCCCACAACATAAAGATATGAAATATAGAACACTGGTATTTACATCTACCAGAGAAGGAGCACAAGGCAAGTTAGACATTACCACAGGGCAAAATCACTCTGACTTATATGAGACTACATTAGATAAAAATGGTAAGTGGAGTACCCCTGTACCACTCGGTGTCATAACATCGCCCTTTAATGAAGGATGCGCATGCTTTACTAAAAAAGGCGATTTTATGTTTATGACTCGTTGTCCCGAAGCAAAAGGAAAAAAATTAGGATGCCAATTGTTTATAGTAAAAAAGCAAGGGAACTCTTGGGGCGAACCAGAAAAACTTCCATTTAATATAGACAGTATTGCTTTTGGTCATCCAAGTTTGGCACCCGATGGAAATACGCTTTACTTTGCTGCAAAGCTTCCTGATGGAAAGGGAGGAAAGGATATATGGAAATCAGTTTGGGATCAGAAAAATAATACTTGGACAAAGCCCATCAACTTAGGCGATATGGTAAATACACCTGGCGATGAGGCGTACCCATACATTCATCCTGATGGGAAAACCCTTTATTTTTCTTCTAGTTATCATCTTGGGATGGGAGGCTTAGATATCTTTAAAGCAGACGCAGATGAAAAAGGGAACTTTACCAAACCTGTTGAAAATTTGAAGTATCCTATCAATTCGGCAGCAGATGATTTTGGAATTATATTTGAAGGGAAAAGCAAGAGAGGATATCTTACTTCTAACAGAGAAGGAGGAAAAGGTGGCGATGATATATGGTCATTTTACTTGCCACCACTGGTATTCAAGATGAGAGGCACTGTGGTAAGCACCGGCGGTAATACAGGTATAGGAAAAGGGGAAGGCGTTACCAATGTAAAAGTAAGATTAGAAGGGAGTAATGGAGATATTCAGGAAACCAATACCGATAAGTCTGGCAATTATTCATTTACAGGTATAAAAGAGAATACTTCTTATACTGTGAGCATAGAAACAGGTAAAAATTCTGTTTCAGAACATTATCCAGATGGCTATTTGACCAGTAGTGAAAAAGGATCTTTTACTACTGTGGGAGTTGATAAATCAAAAGAATTTGTGAAGGACCTTGAAGTGAAGCCGGTTGAAAGGGAAATTCGTTTACCAAGAATATTGTTTGATTTAGATAAAGCTACCCTAAGACCTGAATCAAAGGATTCGCTTGAGTATCTATAT
>DAHXOV010000031.1 GCA_027364695.1 bacterium | reverse complement strand
TTGAAAAATTATTCCATACCTTTGCAGCACAAACATTAAAATTAATTTTATGAAAAAACAAATCACGACAGTAGCTATGGCCTTCATATTTGGCCTGTTCACAGCAAACGCACAAGACCTTACATCAAAAAAAGGAGAGCCCATTCTTCCCGAACAAGGCGATTGGGGAATCGGAGTAGATGCCACCCCATTCTTGAATTATGCCGGTAACTTTTTCGGCAAATCCAATAATAACTATGCGCCTACTTTCAATTTTCTTACAAGTAACCAAACGATTGTAGGAAAATACTTTAAAGACGCTACTACTGCTTACCGCGCAGCTGTCAGATTGGGATTTGGTTCTCAAAAAAATTCTAACTTTGTAAACGATGATTTTAATACTTCTCCTGACCCAAGATTTGTTGAAGACACCAGAACACTTTCTTACAATGGGATAGGATTAAGCGGAGGTCTTGAAATGAGAAAAGGTAAAACTCGTTTACAGGGTTATTACGGTGGTGAATTAGGAATTTTCTTTGGTGGCAGTAAAGAAAAATACACCTATGGTAATGCCTTCAGTTCTACCAATATAAATCCAACTTCTACTACTAGCTGGACAACTCCTCCTTCATCAGGTTCCGTTTCCTTTCGTTCAACTGAAGTCAAAAATGGTTCTACTTTAGCCTTCGGCTTGAGAGGATTTATTGGAGTAGAGTATTTTGTATTACCTAAAATATCCATTGGAGGAGAATTTGGTTGGGGAATTTCATTGAACAGTACTGGCGAAGGACAAGTTACTACTGAATATTGGGATGGAGTAAGTAACAGTTTGAAAACTACCACCACTAAAACAGGAAAAGCCAGCACTTTCGCTTTAGATACTGATAACAATAACAGTGTATTTGGTCCTGCTGCTACTTTAAGATTAAACTTCTATTTCTAATAAAATAACAAGAGAACAAAAAAACAAGAACCCTCTTGTAAATACAAGAGGGTTTTTTGTTTCTCAACATGAAGAAAAACAGATTGCTTATAATAACAAATTCTAGTTCTGTAAGGATTAAGCGTGTATTTTCAAACCATTCTTTTTTTCAGATCTAGGCTGATTTAAAATACATATAATATGATCACAAAAACGCCGCAAGAAGAAAAAACAAATTTTAATGATTATCCATTTTTTGAGTGGATTCACAAAGCACTGGACGATTTAGGATTTCAATATCCTACCCCCATTCAGCAAAAAACCATCCCATTGTTATTG
Source organism: bacterium (assembly GCA_027364695.1). Classification (GTDB taxonomy): domain Bacteria; phylum Bacteroidota; class Bacteroidia; order B-17B0; family Aurantibacillaceae; genus BPGX01. The sequence continues at coordinate 919 of DAHXOV010000031.1, read as the reverse complement.
AAAAAAGACACTGATATTATTGCTTTGGCACAAACAGGAACAGGTAAAACAGCAGCCTATTCTATTCCTTTATTACATAAAATAGAAACAGATAAAAAACATATTCAAGCACTTATTATAGCCCCTACAAGAGAACTCTGCATGCAAATTTCCGAAGATATACAAGTACTTGCAAAACATGAACCAACAATAAAAATAGTGGCAGTATATGGCGGTGCAAGTATAGATACCCAAATAAAATCTATTAAAAAAAACTGCCAAATAATAGTAGCAACACCTGGGCGACTAGTAGATTTAATAGACAGAAAAGTAATAGATTTATCCGAAATTAAAATTTTGGTTCTGGATGAAGCAGATGAAATGCTTAACATGGGTTTCAAAGAAGATATTGACTATATCATAGAACAAACATTTGATAATAAACAAACCTGGTTATTCAGTGCTACTATGCCCACAGATGTGGCAGCCATTGCCAAAAACTACATGCATCAACCCATAGAAGTGAGTGTAGGAGACAAGAATGCCGCAGCAACCAATATTGAACATTTTTATTATGTGATCAATAATAACAAATACAGATACATGGCACTAAAAAGAATTATTGATTTTTATCCTGATATATTTGGAATTATATTTTGCAGAACGAAAGTAGATACTCAAAAAGTAGCGGACATGCTGATAAAAGATGGCTATAGCGCCGATGCTTTACACGGCGATTTATCTCAATCACAACGAGAATTTGTAATGAAAAGATACCGTCATCATCAAATACAATTACTCATAGCAACCGATGTGGCTGCAAGAGGCATAGATATTGACAGTGTTACACATGTTATTAATTATGACTTGCCTGATGATCTGGAAGTATATACACATAGAAGTGGTAGAACAGCAAGAGCAGGTAAATCAGGTATTTCTG
>DAHXOV010000029.1 GCA_027364695.1 bacterium | reverse complement strand
AAGTCATCTCATTTCTTGAAAACAATGAGAAAGATTTCATTCAGTTCAAAAAGAACTTGTATCACAGTAATACTCAGAGTCCTGCTGAAAAAGCAAAGTCTATAGAAGAAATACTCACATCTGTAGCAAAAATTCCCAATGAGATACAAAGAAGAGTGTATGTTCAATCGTTATCCAATGATTTAATGATTGAAGAATCTACTTTGCTCAGAAACGTACAAAAAATAAGACAACAATTTTATTCTAAAAAAGATAGTATTCAAAAAGAAGAAGTAAAAATACAAACCAATACCCCAGAGCAAACCAGCATCCCGGTCTTATTTCTTACTGATTCAGAGGAAAAAAATATACTCAAGCATCTTATTAAATATGGGAATGTCATTATCAATATCAATGCTAAAATAGATGGATATGATGAATTACAGCCTATAGAGGCAACAGTTTGTGAATATGTTGTATTGTATGAATTGAAGCATGATGAAGTATCTTTTGAAATATCTGAACACCAACTTATCATAGAGGAAATAGAAAATTGTTTGAAAAAGAGTTTTATACCCGATGAAAAATACTTTTTATATCATACCAATCCTATTATTAGCGGTTTTGCCGTAAAGCATAGTGATGAGTATAGACTAAGTCCTCACTGGAAAAATACTTATGATATTCATGTAGATCATCCGATTGAAAAATTAGATGAAACCATTAAATATCTCATGCTGTCATTTAAAGAAAAAAAACTACGCAAACTTTTGTCAGAAAAACACGAACAATTAAAAAAAGCAGAATCAGAAAAAAATGAAACAGAAATAAATAACACACTTATAGAGATACAGAAACTTGAAGATATTAAGAAAGAGATCAATCAAAGATTAAGAGGCAGAATAATAATTGTTTAGAATTTGGCTCTGATTTTTCTTACTCTTCTTTTTGATTTTTTTCCAAACCATGAAAATTTACTACGATAAAAAGAACTTTTACCTCTTATCACATAACTGTAGGTTAAACTCATAGTCAAAAAAGCGTCTTTGCGTGTTTTATCTCCCCTCTTATTTCCCCAATTATGAGAAAGATATACACCAGGATCGTCTATATACGCTTTTTGCCCTAATTCAGGTGTTCTCAATGACATTGCTCTTGCAACATTATCTTTTGGAGGCGTAGAAGGATAATTGCCACTGATATCGTCCAAATAATCGGTAAATGTTTTCCAATAAGTGGCTTCAAAACCAATACGATGTTTTTTGCTAAATGTAAAATAAAAACCTAAGCCCGTTGGAATAGCCAAACTCACAGGCGAGTATGCGACACCTTCTGTTTGCAATGGTCTTAAACTAATCCATTGTCCCTTATAGTTGCCTTTTGGATTGTAATAAAATACACTGGCACCGCCAAATAAGTATGCCCTGAAGCTATTTCTGTACCTGTAAGTGTTTCCCAAATCCGGATCTTCATAAAAGAACCATTCGCCCGTAAGAGATAAGGTATATAAATTATCTCTGAAATTCAAGTTTCTATATCTTCTTGCGGGGTTGGCCGTCAACTTATCATCGCCCTCTAATCTGATATAGTCAAGAGCAATTTTTAATGAAACATTTGGCATCCATTTGTAGCGGGCAAATGCCCCCACATTAAACCTTGTTTTGGCTAATTTCATATCATACACAAAATCCCTTCTTGTTTTCTCTTTTCCCCCAATGTCTCCAAGGTAATTGGAAGCGCCAATACCTCCCCCAAAATCCCATAACCATTGAGATCTTAATGAAGATAAAGACATCAGAAAGATAAAAAACACAATCACATATAACTTCCGCATATCATTTTTTTGCAAAGATAAGAAAAATTTTTTATTCAAAAAAATGTCAATTTTAAATGCTTAGTGGAGACTATGTCTTATCTTTGCGGAAAAATAAAAAAACAAAAAACTATGTATCCAGAAGCAATGATCAAACCAATGAAAAATGAACTTATATCAAAAGGATTTAAAGAAATACTAAGCCCCGAAGATGCCGATAATGCCATAAAATCACAAGGTACTACGCTCATTGTGATTAACTCTGTATGTGGCTGCGCAGCTGGTTCTGCAAGACCAGGTATAGTATTGAGTTTATTTAACCATAAAAAACCACAAAACTTATTGACCGTATTTGCAGGGGTGGACAAAGAAGCCACTGCCCAAGTAAGAAATTATCTTTTGCCTTATCCTCCCTCATCTCCAAGTATTGCTTTATTTAAAGATGGAAAATTAGTACATTTTATAGAAAGACATCATATAGAAGGCAGAAGGGCAGAAATGCTCGCAGAACACCTTAAAGAAGTTTATAATCAATTCTGCTGAATAATAATTGATTATTTGTATCAAACTTACTCTTTGATAGTAAAAAATATACTTTGAAACATGTTTTTATTCTTATAGCAAGTGGTTTAGTATTAGTAAGCGCAGTATATTTTTCTTTCAATCATGTTTTCAAGTATGCTCCTTGGGGCATATACCGAAAATTTTATCAAATATTTGAAGATGAAACATATTACGATGTATGGATCATTGGATCGTCCAGGGCTGAAACAGCATTTGAAACGGACATTCTCTCAAAAAAAACAGGATTAAAAATTTTTAATGCAGGCATACATGGGGCTCAACCACAGCAAACTTATTATGTATTAAAGCAAATTATAAAAAAACATCCATTGCCTCAACTCATTGTTTTTGATATAGATGTTCATAACTTATCAGATAAAGATACTGTACTCAATATAGAACAGTTCGCTCCTTTCCTTTCCAATTCATATCTGCGAAAGGATTTATCAAAAATAGACCATAGAATTTCTTATGCTTATTATTTTCCAATGTATGGAATATCTTTTTACGGATTAAGGGGTTTTTCAAAATACATACGAACACTTACTCATCTTCCAGGAAGGTATGATACCACTTTTCAATCTACGGGCTGCTATCATTCTCATACTGATTATCAAAAAGATCATTATCCCGATGTTACACACCCTTTTCAATATCACCCAATCAATATCCTTTACATTGACTCTGTCATTGATTTATGTAAAAAGAAAAAAATAAATTTGATATTTACTGCTTCACCTGTTTATCATTCAGATACCAATACTTACAATGCAATGAATAGGCTTAAAAATATAGCTCGCTTGCATCCTATTTTATTACTTGATTTTTCATATCATTCATCTATTTCATCTCATCAGGAGAATTTTTCTGACAAATATCATTTAAATTTTAAGGGAAGTATAGAATTTACAGGTATTTGTTATGACAGCTTGAATAAGCATCTGAATGTATTAAATATTAAAAAATGAGAAATAAAAATTCTCCTTACTTATTAAATGGGAGTATGTACAAAAGCAGCATGGTACTATTTTATCTGTTTTCTCATCAAATAGTGTTGAATACACCCAAATAAAACATAAGATGGATTCAATAGTTCATATCCATTTTTTAAATAAAATTTCAAAGCATTCTCTCTGGCCTGTAAAATAATTTGAGATATATTTTTTTGCCGGGCAATATCTTCCAGGTATATTAAAATCTTTTTTCCTAGCTTTTTCCCCTGATAATTGGAATGTACTGCCATATACCTTATTTGCGCTGTACCATCA
>DAHXOV010000205.1 GCA_027364695.1 bacterium | reverse complement strand
TGCGGGTACAGCTCAGGTCTTTCACCTGATTCCCTTTTCATCTCAATTAAAAATTGAGAGCCCCCAAGCGAGCACAAATGTACATATTTTTTATTATTTAAATATAAAATACATATTTAAAATAATTTTTGGAAAATATGCTTTTAATTAAGTATTTTTGTGCCGAAAAAATTATTTTTATGAAACTTTTAATTGTACTAACTGTTATTCTCTTCATTTTAGCAGTCCATCAGTTATTAAAGGTGGTTAAATTTGTCCAGGAATTAAGAAAAACAAAAGAATGGGAGCCCACCGATAGTGATAATGATTGGATGGGTAAACTAATGCTATTATTTGGCATCGTATTTTTGGTTTCATTCTTTTATCAAATAGATGTCTGGTATGACAAGACCTTGCCTCCCGCAGCTTCTGAACACGGTAAGCATGTAGATGATTTATTATTTTGGAATTTAATTTTAATTAGTTTTGTTTTTGTCATAATGAATGCACTCTTGTTTTATTTTGCATACAAATACAGGGGCAATAGAAACAGAAGAGCAGCCTACTATACAGATGACATTAAATTAGAAATGTTGTGGACCATTATTCCCGCTTCGGCATTAGCATTTATTATTATTTTTGGTTTAAAATACTGGAACCAAATTACTGCTCCATCAAAGGAAAAAAATCCGGTTATAATAGAGTTATATGCTAAACAGTTTGATTGGACTGCGAGGTATCCTGGCAAAGATGGAAAATTAGGGACTACTGATTTTAGACACATAGATGGAAGCAATCCTATAGGAATGGATACCACAGATAAAGTTGGCTTTGACGATTTATTGGTAAAAAATGAATTTCATATTCCCGTTGGCAAAGAAATAGTTTTTTATTTTCGCGCAAGGGATGTTATACATTCTGCCTTTATGCCTCATTTCAGAGCACAAATGAATTGTGTTCCAGGTATGGTAACTACATTTAAATTTAAGCCCACAAAAACCACCAAAGAGATGCGTAAAGACTCTTATGTGCAAAATTTGATGAAGCAAATTAACGAACGGAGAGCAAAAGAAGGAAAAGAATCTGTAGAATTTGACTATGTGTTATTGTGTAATAAAATTTGCGGGGCCTCTCACTATAATATGCAAATGAAAATAGTAGTAGAAACAGAACAAGAATTTAATGAATGGCTAAGACAACAAAAATCCTTTAAAACATTAGCTAATAAGTAATAAATATTCGCTTTTATCAAAATAAATTAAACTTGCAACATAAAAAAAAGGAATATGGAAACAATTAACACAACAAACAAAGATACCCACGTACAAGAGCACGTAGATCTTCATCGCTATGAAGAGCATGAGGAAAGCTTTATCACAAAGTATGTTTTTAGCCAGGATCATAAAATGATTGCAAGACAGTATCTGATTACAGCTATGATTATGGCAGTTATTGCTACGACCATGTCTGTCGTGTTCAGGTTGCAATTGGCATGGCCAGGAGAAAAGTTTGCTTTTATCAATTGGGCTATGGGCGATAAGTGGGGGAAAGATGGTATTTTAGATCCTAATGCCTACCTTGCTCTTATTACAATACATGGTACTATCATGGTATTTTTTCTCTTAACAGGTGGTTTGTCGGGAACTTTTGCTAATCTTTTAATTCCTTATCAAGTAGGATCAAGGGATATGGCTTCCCCCTTTATTAACATGTTATCCTACTGGTTCTTTTTCTTATCATCGGTTTTGATGATTGTTTCACTATTTGTTCCTAGTGGTGCTGCGGCTCCGGGATGGACTATTTATCCACCTTTATCTGCTTTACCTCAAGCCATGCCAGGGTCAGGCTTAGGAATGGATTTATGGTTGGTATCTATGGCAGTATTTATAGTATCCGCACTGATGGGAGGATTAAATTATGTGATCACTACCATTAATTACAGAACGAAAGGAATGAAAATGACTCGTCTGCCGCTTACAGTATGGGCATTGTTAATTACAGCTATCATTGGCTTACTTTCATTCCCAGTGCTCTTATCAGCTGCATTACTACTACTTTCTGATAGATTGTTAGGGACCAGTTTTTATTTATCAGATATTTATATTGGTGGAAGACCATTAGATTATAGCGGAGGCAGCCCTATCTTGTTTGAACATCTGTTTTGGTTTTTAGGACATCCTGAGGTTTATATTGTATTGCTTCCTGCTTTAGGTATTACATCAGAGATTATTTCTAATGTGTCTCGTAAGCCCATCTTTGGATACAGAGCAATGATCGGTTCTATGCTGGCAATAGCATTTTTATCATTTATAGTATGGGGACATCACATGTATATTACAGGAATGAATCCTTTTTTAGGGGCGGTATTTGTATTTACTACCTTGCTTATTGCTATCCCATCTGCGGTAAAAGCATTTAATTATCTTACTACCTTATGGAAAGGCAATATACAGCACACACCTGCCGCAATGTTCTCTATTGGCTTAGTATCTTCTTTTATAACAGGAGGTGTTACAGGCATCATACTTGCAGATAGTACTTTAGACATAAATATACATGATACTTATTTTGTTGTAGGCCACTTCCATATTGTAATGGGATTATCTGCCATTTTTGGAATGTTTGCCGGGGTGTATCACTGGTTCCCGAAATTATACTTGAGAATGATGAATAAAAAATTAGGTTACATTCATTTCTGGCTTACTTTCATATCTGCATACGGCGTATTCTTTCCAATGCATTTTTTAGGAATGGCAGGCGTTCCAAGAAGATATTACACCAACAGCGAATTTCCTATGTTTGATGCCTTATATGACATTAATGTCATTATCACAGTATTTGCAATTATTGGAGCATTAGCACAAGGGGTCTTTATTTTCAACTTCTTTTATAGCTTGTTCAAAGGACCAAAAGCGCCACAAAACCCATGGGGTTCCAATAGTTTAGAATGGACCAATCCTGTCGCTCATATACATGGCAATTGGCCTGGTGCATTGCCCACTGTTCATAGATGGGCTTATGATTATAGCAAACCGGGTTATGAAGAGGATTTTGTACCGCAAACGGTACCTTTGAAAGAAGGGGAAATAGATGGTGGGGGTCAGCACTAGATATTTTATTTTTATTATAGTTGGAATCTAACTCGTTTGTTCTTAAGCAACAAAAGGTTTTAAGGGATGAGTACTTATTTTTAAAAAATATATAATAGTTTTATTATGGGTAATTATCATGGTTTCTTGGTAAATAAAAACAATTACGCAAGTATTGTTATCTAAGCAAAAAAGTATTTATTTAATTATTTAATATAGATTGAATAAACTTGAATAGTGAAGTAATGATAAATTTACTAATAAAATAATAGATTGACAAACTCGCTTCCACTCAACAATATATTTATTTTCATTACCTTTGTGGGGCTGTTTTATTTTTTATGGATATAAATACAGATGCAGTAGTCAGCGAATTAAATACAAAAAAAGATCTTATCTTGTGTAACCAGAATTTTAAACCTTACAAGCATATAGTAGAAAAAATTTTGAATGAAGAAAGATTGTCAGATGAAGATGGCATTGAATTGTACCACATACAGGATTTATCTTATCTTGGGTTATTAGCAGATTATGTCAATACTTTGAAAAATAACAATGTTGTTTATTACAACCGAAACATACACATAGAGCCAACTAACCTTTGTGTTTATTCATGCGCCTTTTGTTCATACTCACGGCTTATTAAACAAAGAGAAGAAGCTTGGCAATATTCTATTGATGATATTTTGAATATACTTAAAAAATACGATGGACAAGACATTACAGAGGTACATATTACAGGCGGTGTAATCCCTCAACAA
>DAHXOV010000017.1 GCA_027364695.1 bacterium | reverse complement strand
GCTGGCGAGCTTCCATGATTGAGCGCTTCTAAGGTCTATGGTACTCACACTTCCCTCAAAGTCATCTAGGTAAGAGGTGCCTCTGTTTTGTTTAATAGCCGCGGCATTACCTGGTATGAGTTGTGCAAATTCACCTTGGGTAGTGATAGTACTTTTTTCTTTTGTGCTGTAAAGCGGAAGTTTGTCTAATAATCGTGTAAGGAAGGGTGTTTCTGTTTTGTAGCTATAGTCAGTCCCCCATATAATGTTGGATACAGGTTCATCGCCAAAGGTTACTTTTTGAGTTATTGGTCTTTCGGCATACCTGAGAAAAGTGGCACCTAGTAGGAGATCTCTACTGAACTTGTAGTCCAGTCGTGTACCTATTAAACTTTTTTGTTGGATATTAAATAAAGAATTGCTTTCTACGGATACTTTGATTTGAGCGCCGCTATTTAGGAGTCCATCATTGATAATTTTGACTCGTCCGAGCGTATAATCAACGGTGTAATCCTTATTTTCAGTGAGGCGAATACCATTTGCTGTAACAACCACGGCCCCTTGGGGTATATTGAGCGCATTCAACATAATTTCTGAACCGGAGGAGGAGGTGTAGGTGCCTTTTATTTTATATCTGTTTTTTTCAGGGATTTGTTGAGCGGCGACTTTAAGAGAATCGTATAGTTCCTGAAAGATGTATTTATTGGCATTTGGGAAATCATTAGAACTAAATTTTGATTTTAAGTAAGAGCCAAATGGTTCTATAGAGGCAAAGTAGATTCTTCCATTGGCGGGGTTGATGGTATATCCTGGTAAGAAGTCAAATACTCCATCGTAACGTCTATCGCCATTGACATTGAAATTATCCAACCCAAGGGTTTTTATGAGTAGCTGTCCATTGATGGCGCCATATGGTATGTAGGGTATATCAACACCTGTTTCTATGTTGTTGTAATATATTTGGAGGTTAAAATTTTGTGGGTTGACATTGTATGCTCCTATGGCATAGACATTTTTCATCATTAGTTTCCATGTAGGATAACGTACATTCACATTGGCACCTTTGAGAAGTTTAGTGATGAGTATTTTATTGTTTTCGGGAAACTGGTCGCTGAATTCGCCTACTTGATATATTTTTCCATTGTAGGTATATTGGAAAGATACGGCTAAAACTTGGTCGTTATTCAGTGTTTGGTTTAATGAAATGTAACCGAGACGAGAATTGAGTGTATATTCAGAAGCGTTTAACTTGCGGGCGTTGTAGATGATATCAAAGTCTCTTGATTGAATCATGTATTCGCCACTGGAATTACAGGAATTAGAAGTAGCATTTTTGATAGTAGCGGCAATATTGGTACTCAATCTATCTTTGAGAATGCCCGTGGTAGGGTTAATGACAATATAGTAAAGGTTATTCGCCCCATTGTGAGGGATGCTTCCTGTGCTATCCTGAACAAGATAATTGGGATTAGAAATGCAGGCAGGTTTTTTCATGTTTGAATAAACATCGGAAGTATCCTCGCCAAGGTCTTCAAAAGCGACGACATTTCTATTTTGGTCTGTTGTACCAGTTTGATTGAGCACATAGACCTCTACTTTTGTAATGACAACAGGAGAGTTAATAACAGGTAAAGAGGACATCCAGTTGTCATAGTTTTTCATGAAGAAGTAGGATAAGAAAAAGTGTTTATTGGATTCATAATTATCTGAGGTAATATAGAATTGTTGGGTTTGGGCGCCTCCTTGAACGGTTACTTCTTGTCTTTTGCCTCTTTGTTGGGCAAAAACAGTAGTAGCCGTTAGTTTACCCCATTGGGTGGTGAGCTTAATACCAAATAAACTCTGACTACCTGTGATAAGAGAACTATTGAGTGGAAGCGTAATATTGCCTGCTTCAATTTTTTTTAGTATATCGTCTTCGCCACCTGCCCAATTGAGTTTCATTTGGTTTTCCCAATCAAAGTTAGCTTCGGTATTGTAGTTCATATTGATTTTGAATTTTTCTCCAATTTTACCAAGTAGGTTTAATTGAATACGCATATTGAAGTCGAAGTTGGTTACTTTTTGTTGTCTTTGTGGGATAGCAGGGTTGAGGTTTTTCATTCTATTGAGACCGAAGATGAGTTCTATAGTACCTGTTGGTCGGATATCTATGGTATTACCTCCAAATATTCTGTCGAAGAGTTCGTTATTTACTTGTAAAGATGGGATGAGTCCTTTCTTGGGTTTATTGAGGTCTTCTGCAGCAATTTTGGAACGCCAGTAATTTCTGACGGCTTTTTTAAACATGTAATTTTGATATTCTTCTGAGTCTAAGTAAGTATCAGGGCGGTAGCGGGAGTTGCCAATTTTTTGTTGTATGTTGTATTGATTTTGTTTGGTGTCATATTCTATGTTGGTTTTGATATTAGATGGATTATTGAGGTATAATGGATGTTGTTCGTTATAAATGGGTTCTTCGCCTTTGTTGTCAGGGAAGTTATAGGGTAAAGGATGAGTAGGCGAATCGGAAGGTGTAATGTTTTTTGAATAGGCAGGTATTACATTAAAAGAGCGATAGGAGGCATTTGTCTGAAACAATGATAATAGTAAGAAAAATGTTACTAATGACCCAACTACGATATTTAGGATTTCCTTACTTCTCACTTTGTGGTACTATTGCAGGTTTTTGAGGGTAATCTTTAGAAGCATTTCAACGGAAAGAAGGGCTTCTTTATTGTGCAAGACAGTTTTTTCAATGGCTTTTTCTGCTTGTGCTTTGTTAAACCCGAGTGCGATGAGTGCCATGAGTGCTTCTTCTTTTATTTTATCATTTCCTGAGACCATGATTTGAGTGATACCGCCGTCGTGTTTTCCTAATTTTCCTTTTAGGTCCACCACTATTCTTTGGGCTGTTTTTTCACCTATTCCTTTGATACTTTTTAATAGAGAGACATTGGCTGTATTGATGGCACCTATAATTTCTGATGGGGAGAGAGATGAAAGCATGAGTATAGCAGAACTGCCCCCCACGCCAGATACAGAGAGCAGGTGTCTGAAAATTTCTCTTTCTTCTTTTGTAGCAAAGCCATAGTGTTTTGGCATGTCATCTCTTATAAAAATGTTTTCCGTAAATATCTTTGCGTGAGCAGTATTATTTTGAAAGGATTTGTAACTATTGATAGAAATGAGAAATTTATATCCTATGCTATTACATTCTATAACAATAAAAGCTGGGTTAAGTTCTATGATTTTTCCTGATATGTAATCAATCATAAATTTAAAAAATAAATTTCGCCAAATATAGTTAATTTAATTTTGATTGGTCAGAGAAATGGCGTCAGAGGTGGTATAGCCACTTTTTACTTTGTTGGGAGTGGATGACAGAAGCGTCTCTGACGCCTGTAACGCCAAACGAAGCGAGTGGGCTTGTTAAAAGTAAAAATTTAAAACGGGTGGATGTGGGGAGTATTATTTATTTGGTTTTATTGGCTTTATCTTTTGGTAAATCTCTTTGGTATTTGGGTTTGGATTTTTTGTTACAGGGGCAGTGATTTTTTACATAGAAAGGTATGCCTTGCATACATATAGTAGGATTGTTGGGTGATATGTATCCAGTAATTTTCAGGCAGGAACCATATAAGATATTAGTCTGTATGTTTAGGAGGGTATATGTTTTTTGATCTTTTGTTTTTAGGATGATGCAGCCTGCTTCTACGCCTTTTTCTGCTATGCCTTTGATGGTGATGATTTTTTGAGTGGTGTCGGAGGTGGATTTTTTTTGGGCAAAGTAGTTGAGTGTAAGCAGTGATAGTGTGATAAGTGTGATGTTTTTTAGTACCATATAATGTTGATTTTTTGTTGGATATCGGGATGTAAGCTTTTTGCCACAGGACAGGTATAGGCGGCATTTTGTATCATTTGCTTTTGTTTGTCTGTATAATCATTGTTTTTAATTTTTAACTCAATATGTATTTCACTTACTCTGCGTGGCTGATCTGTCATAACTTTTGTAAGGTCTGCCTCTGCTTCTAAAGGGATGTTTTCTCTTTCGGCAATGATGCTCATGATGGTTATCATACAACTGGCTAAAGAAGTAGCAAGTAAATCTGTGGGAGAGAATTTTTCTCCTTTGCCGTTATTATCCACAGGCGCATCAGTTTCAATGATTGTATTGCTTTTCAAGTGTGTGGCTTGCGTTCTTTTATTTCCGATGTATTTGACGAGAGATGTTTTCATTGATTATATTTTTTGTGCCCATCCATAGAGGAGATATTCTTGTGAGGTGGGGAGAATGTTATGAAGGCAGATGTCTGTTTTTTTTGTAATGGTATTGGAACAAAAAGGGCTGATGAATCCGAATGTATGAAGTTCAAATGTTGGGAAGATACTCAGTAGTTTTTTCATTTCGTGCGGGGTGAAATAATGCCATTCTTTGCTCCATGATACATATTTTTTTCTGACAATCTGGTGGATGGTGGATGCTTTTGCATTTTCTGCGAATAGGTAAGATCCATTGGGTGCTAAGGCCTTGTAGATATTTTCAATTGTTTTTTGTATCTTGTTCCATTGTTTGTTTCTGCCTATGCCTCCTAAGACTGATTTGGTAAGGATGAGGTCGTACTGTTGTTGGAATGGTTGAGTAGCATCTAATTCTATGTAGCGAATTTTGTTGGTGGTGTAGTTGTATTTATCGTGAAGGGGTTTGGCGGTATGAGTGGGGTTTTTTAGGTCTGAGCAATGGATCATTTTTCCTTGTTTAGCCAGCCATAGAGACAGTCCGCCGCCGCCTGCACCTATTTCAAGACATGTGTTGATTTTGTTCCATTGGATTGTTTTATCCCAATAGAGAAGGGGTATTTGCCATGTATTTATTTTCCATTGTAGGATGTCTTTTAATTCTTGTTGAGAGTAGTGCATTAAAATTTTTTTTCTGAGTTGAATGGTTTTTTGGGTGGTTCTATTTTAGTGAGTATTTCTGTTATTTTATTTTTGTCTGATAGGATTTGGATGCATTGTTGTATTTCTCTGTCTTTATGGACGATGTATTCGTCTTTTCCTTTTGAATAGTAGTAGAAATTGATGGTATTGATTTCCAGGAATTCTTTGATGATGTCTATGTTTTTTGATAGTAATTTTTCCTGTATTTTACTGAGATGGTCAAAGAGTTCTTCGTATTCTTTTTTTATTTCTTCGTAGATGCTATCGTTTTCTGCGCTGGTTTTAAATTTTTTGAGCAAATCTTTTTGACTGGAGTGATACACATATTTTTTTTCCTTTAATAATTCAAAGAAATTTTGAATTTCGCTTGAGTTGAGAGCAAAGTCTTTAATGGGTGGTATTTGAGTTTTCTTTAAGGCGTATTGATAGGAATAAAGAAAAAAGAAATTTTGTTGGTTGAGGTCTAATAAGATGGCGGATAGGTTTTCGGGTTTTGTTTTGATGTCGGGAGTAATTCCTGCGCCGTCATAGACGGTTCTTCCGTTTTTTGTTTTGAAAGCGGTGATGAGAGAGTCGGGGACAGCAAGTACTCTTCCTGTTTTATCTTTTTGAGAATAGTCCAGTGCTTGGATACATCTGCCGCTGGGGGTGTAATATTTGGCGATGGTTACTTTTAATTTTGTGTTGTAAGGCAGGTCTAATGTGTTTTGTACCAGTCCTTTACCATAGGAACGGGCGCCAACAATAACGGCTCTGTCAAGGTCTTGGAGGGCACCAGCAATGATTTCGGAAGCGGAAGCGGAGTTTTCATTGATAAGTACTGCCATTGGGATTTCAGTATCTATTGGGTTTTGTAGGGTTTTGTAGGATTTGTACCAGTTGGAAGTTCTGCCTTTGGTAAAGACTGCTTCTATATCTTTTGGGACGAAGAGGTTGACTATTTGTATGGCTTCCATGAGTAATCCGCCTGGGTTATCTCTGATATCAAGTAACAGAGATTGTATGTTTTGTTTTTTTAGTTCTACGAATGCTGATTTTATTTCTTCTGCGCATTTTTCTGTAAATGCTTGTAGGCGTATATAGCCGACATTATTTTTCAGAACAGTGTAATAGACGTTATTATTTACTTTAATTTCTTTGCGAATAATGTTTTTTTCTATGGGGGTATTTTGTCGGAAGGGGATAAATTTAATTTGCACCTGGCTGCCTGCTTCTCCTTTGATTAAATTGGTTAGTTCAGCTGTGGAGAGATGGGAGATATCTTTGTTATTGACTGTGATGATTTGAGATCCTGGTAATAGTCCGCTTAAGAGCGCCGGTGAGTTATCATATACTTCAGTAATATAAAACTTATCATTGATTTTTTCGATGGCGCCTCCTATGCCTGCATAAACGCCTGTTGTTTGAAATTGGTATTCTTCAATGTCATCTTCACTGATAAAATTAGTATAAGGGTCTAATGAGTTTAACATGGCGTCTATGGCGGTTTTTATGAGTTCGCCTGATTTGGGTTTTTCAATATATGATTCGTGCACATTTCTATAAACACTATTGAATATTTCTAAGCTTTTAGTAATCTCAAATAAATCATTATCGTCATAAAAGAAATAAAACAGAGGTAAGACGGTGAGAAATGAAATAAACAGCAGTTTCTTTTTGCTTGTTTTAATTTGTTTAAATAGTTTCATTTTTATTATGATGAATGCGAAGATGCAAAAGTAGGAAATAATTGAATAATCAATGTTTCTATTTCTTGCTTTTTATGCAGGCAAAAGTAAATAGCCTAAAAAATATTTGGAAATTTGGATAAAGC
>DAHXOV010000001.1 GCA_027364695.1 bacterium | reverse complement strand
CTATGTGAGTGTGGTGGCTGAGTTGATTATTAAACGGACCTTGCAAAAGGTGGTAATGAGGTATTTGTATAGAAAAGGTGAGTTATGATAAATGTTAGAAAGGGGACAGATAAAGATATTGAAGCCGCATGGAAATTGGTAGTGGAATTGGCTATTTATGAAAAAGCAGAGAATGATGTGGAAGTGAGTGTAGATGAAATGAGAAAAAATTTTTCAGAGGGGCTATTTGATTTTTTTGTGGCGGAATATGAAAGAAAAATTGTGGGAATGGCATTGTATTATTACAAATATTCTACATGGAAAGGAAAATGTATTTATTTGGATGATATTGTTGTAACAGAGAAATATAGGAATATGGGCATAGGTTATGAGTTGATGAAAGCACTAATAAAGTTGGCAGGAGAAGAAGGTGTGAGAAAACTGGAATGGCAGGTACTGAAATGGAATGTATCTGCTATTGAGTTTTATAAGAAATTGGATGTTTGGTTGGATGATGAATGGTTGAATTGTAAGATGACACATAGTGAGATAAACAAGTGAAAGGGATGAGGATGAAAGTTGTTTTTTGAATGAATGTTTCAGGAATATTTACAATTATTCTTTGATAAAGAAAGGTGCTGTAGTAGTTGTGTTGATGACTTTTTATCAGATGTAAAACTTATTTGCATAAATAAGATAAGGATGATCTAAAACGGAATGGCATTTTGAAAATGTAGAGGCTTTGTTTTTGAATACAGGTTTATTTTCCAGAAGAATATTTTATTAAATGATTCTGTTGTGCCCATTTTGTTTGACGAATACCATAATTATTTTTATACATTCGCCGCTCTTTTAAAATCATAGAGAGATGGCATTAAAATGTGGTATTGTGGGGCTTCCTAATGTTGGTAAATCAACATTATTCAATTGTTTGAGTAATTCAAAAGCACAAGCAGCTAATTTCCCTTTTTGTACTATAGAACCTAATGTGGGTAGTATTGCTGTGCCAGATGAGAGGATTAATAAAATTGCAGCACTTGTAAGACCACAAAATATCGTGCCTACTACTATGGAGATTGTAGATATAGCAGGGCTTGTGAAAGGTGCTAGTAAAGGAGAAGGATTAGGAAATAAGTTTTTATCTAATATTCGTGAATGTGAAGCGGTGATACATGTGATTCGTTGTTTTGAAAACCCTCATGTAGTGCATGTAGCGGGGAGTATAAATCCTTTGAGAGATAAAGAGATAATAGATATTGAATTACAATTGAAAGACTTGGAAACAGTGGATGCACGAATAAAAAGAATAGAGAAGCAAGCCAAAACAGGGAATGATAAAGAGACCGTGAAGACCTATCAAATACTTGAGAAAATAAAGCATGTGTTGGAGCAAGGGAGATCAGCACGAACACTTCAACTCACAGATGAAGAAAAAGAAAAAATCAAAGATCTGAATTTGCTTACGATGAAGCAGGTGTTGTATGTTTGTAATGTGGATGAAGTATCTGCAAAGACAGGAAATGAGCACGCTCATCAAATAGAGCAATTGGCTAAAGAAGAGGGGGCAGAAGTATTGGTTATTACGGCACAAATGGAAAGTGAAATTGCAACACTAGAAAGTTATGAAGAGAAACAGATGTTTTTAATGGAATTGGGATTAGACGAGCCAGGGGTTAATAAATTGATAAAGAAAGCATACAAATTACTTAACCTACAAACTTATTTTACAGCAGGAGAGAAAGAAGTGAGAGCATGGACCATTCAAAAAGGATGGACGTCCCCACAAGCAGCTGGAGTGATTCACAGTGATTTTGAAAAAGGATTTATTAGAGCAGAAGTTATTACTTATCAGGACTTTATTAAATATGGGTCAGAATCTGTATGTAGGGAAGCGGGTAAGTTGAGAATAGAAGGGAAAGAATATATAGTGCAAGACGGAGATATTATGCACTTTAGGTTTAATGTATAGCCACAAGAATCATTCTTTTCTTAATTTGCCATATATACCTAATGGCAAAACATATCCTGTAGTAGAAGGGATATAAATTTCACCATATTCTAGTTTGGATTGCTGTGTATTGGAATATAGAAGTAACAAGTTTTTAATGGTCAGAGCAGAGAGACCTAGTGAATAAGAATTGAGTATCAATAAATGCTTTTGAGGGTCTAGTATTTGCAATACATTTTGTATCATTTCGTATAATAATTCTTCCAGTTGCCATCTTTCACCTTTTGGACCGTGCCCATAAGCAGGCGGGTCTAGTAGGATACAGTGGTATTTGCTTCCTTTTTTTACTTGTTTTTTTACAAAAGTAAGAGCGTCTTCTACTATCCATCGGATGTTATTGATATGATTTAATTGAGCATTTTCATTTGCCCATGAAAGGATTTGTTTTACACTATCTACATGGGTTACTTTTGCGTTTCCTCTACTTCCTGCGATAGAAGCAGCCCCTGTGTATGCGAATAAATTCAACATTTGTGAGTTTGGGATATCTTTGAGAAATAAATAAATGTCTTTCCAATTCGCTGATTGTTCAGGGAAAGCGCCTACATGCTTAAACCCTGTTAAACTTAATTTTAATTTCAGCATACTGTTCTTATCTATTGAAAACCGGAATTGCCATTTATCAGGCATTTCTTTGTATTTGTACCAAACTCCTCTGCTACTGCTTTTTTGAATAAACTCTGCATGGGCTATTTCTTTCCATTTTTTTTCTGTCCAAACTGCTTTCCATATTGCCTGTGGTTCAGGACGGATGAGGATGTATTCTCCAAATTTTTCTATTTTTTTGAAATTACCAACATCTAACAACTCGTAATCACCCCAATGCTTTACTTCTATATTTTGCATATCTATTAATAGGGTATTTGTTGTTTGGCTTTATCATTATCACTTGGTTTTTCTTCAAAGGGTTTTTGCTGGTATTTATTATAATCTATATTCTCATCATATCTTGTACCCATTAGACCGATGGTAAAAACTATTTGTGTGATATTTAATTTTATATTAGAAACATCGGAATACCGTGGGTTATACATATAATACGACTGCTGTCCTGAATAGATTTTGACAATAGCAAAATCATAATAAAAATTTTTACCTTTCAAGCTAGCTCCAAAAGAAAAAATATTTTTTACGTAATTTCCATGTATTTGATTTCCAAATGGACTACCTAATGATGCCCATCCTATACGGAACATGATGGGTTTAGTGTTTAATTCTATTCCCGCTCTCAAATTTCCTGTGAGACGGTATTTTTCTTTTAATGCTTTATTGGCATTATCAAATACGCCTATGTCCTTGCTTTTGAGTAGTCCTTTACTGTAATCGATGAGTTCGTAATCAACATTTATAGACATAAGTTTTTGAATAATGCCAGATATTACTAGCCCTGCTTTGGATGGGGTAACAATTTTGTAATTGTATATGCCTCCGCCATTTGGTACTGTGGTGCTAATACTCTGCCCTTCGTCCCAGTTGGTAGTAAAAGAATAATAGTATTCATCTTTTACTTTATTGTACCATGTAGGTGAATGATAATATATTCCCGTTCTTATATAATTACTCAGTTTCCATATTGTGCCTAATTTTATATTCAAGCCTGTGGCTGTGGTAGTGTAGGTGCTTTGATAATTAAAATCCTTTATACCTCCTAACCCTGGATAATAATTGACTGTGTAGGCAT
>DAHXOV010000393.1 GCA_027364695.1 bacterium | reverse complement strand
GTTCTTAATGGATATTTGATGGTTGGGATTAAATTTATAACCGATATTGAACAAGGATGTGTTCATGACGATATTTTGAGTTGTAGAGATATTATAGTAATCGTCTAACTGAACATCAGCGTCATTGTTTGGATTGTTGATATAATTCGTTCTGAGTACATTGAATTTGTTGTAGCTATTATTATAATTTTGTGAGAATATAAATCCTAATTGATGTGAGTTCTTAAATGTATGTTTCCACCCGGCAGAAAGGTTGATCGCAGTGTTTGGGGGAATTTTGACAGGATTTGTTCCAAAGTCATTTTGAAGTTTTTTAGCCATTTCCATTTGTTGCGTGTTGGTAATCCAACTTTTAGTATTTTCAGGTATTTCAGAGGGTATGTTTTGTGAGTTGTCATAGAGAGCTAACCAATGGTATTTACTAGCTGTATAATCATTAAAAAGTTGTCGGGTAGCAAGGGTATTGTATCCGACTGTTGAACCTATTTGTATAAATGTTTTGTCGGGTATAGATTTGGTAGATATAAAGATATTACCACCACCGAAATCGGCTGGTAAATCAGGTGTGGCGGTTTTATTGATAATGATATTATCTACCATTTGGGCAGGTATCAAGTCAAAGGAGAAAGCTCTTTTATCTGTTTCTGTAGAGGGAAGTGGCGCGTTGTTAAGGAAAGTGATATTGTATCTTTCATTGAGTCCTCTAATTACTACAAAGCGGTTGTTTACTACACTCACACCACTCACTCTTTTGAGAACATCGGAGGTTGTACGATCTGCAGTTTTTTTAATTAGTTCTGCGGATACACCGTCACTTAAACTTTTGTTTTCTTTCTGTATGAGTGCTATTGCTACATCATTGCTTAATATTTTTTCTGTAACCACTTGTACTTCAGATAACACAGAGTTTTTCTCAGGTGTGAGTAAGATACTAATATAACTACTGTCTTTTTTGATATAGATTTCTTGTGAAAATGTATTGTATGTAATGTATGAGCATATTATCTTATATTTTCCCGGGAAAAGTTTTAATGCAAAATTTCCATCAATGTCTGTTGAAGTGGATATACTTGTGCCCTCAACATAGACAATAGCACCTGGCAGGTTTTCATTGGCGAGCGAATCTTTGACATTACCAAAAAGTATATTTTGTTGTGATAATACTTTGTGAATAAAGAAGAAAGAAAGAATGATAAGTGAGTAAAATTTTTTCATTTTTTGATGACAAAGTTACCACAGATAGACAAGCGTTGGGTTAAGTGGTGTTTATGTTTTTGTGAAATTAAATTGACTTGAATGTTAAGTTAATGTGAAAATGTATTTTTCACAAAATTCCTTATGAAAGATATTTTACTTTACGAGTATTATTACTACAAGAAGCCAAGTTCTAACTGTGCTATCTCACTCATTCTGTCTTTATCCCATGGTGGTTCAAAGGTAA
This sequence comes from bacterium, assembly GCA_027364695.1. Taxonomy (GTDB): domain Bacteria; phylum Bacteroidota; class Bacteroidia; order B-17B0; family Aurantibacillaceae; genus BPGX01. Next base: position 1,180 of record DAHXOV010000393.1, on the reverse strand, counting down.
GCTGAAGTTCTGCCTTTTTAAGTTCGGGAATTTCTTTCAATTTATTTTCTACTTCTACAGGCAGATATTCTGCAGCTGGGCAATTAGGGGAGGTCAGTGTCATTATTACTTTTAATTCATTATTATCGTTAAGGTGTAACTCATAAATAAGCCCGAGTTCCCATATATCTACAGGAATTTCAGGATCGTAACATGTTTTGATAGTATCAATAATTTTTTGCATTAATTCTGTATTGTCAGTAACAAGAATAGCAGGCATAATTTTCTGTTTTTTAATTAAGCGCGTAGTTTTTTATCTGTTTTATCATATTTAGTAATCCATTAGCACGGGTGGGTGAAAGGTGCTGTTGAAGCCCTATTTTATTGATGATTTCAAAATCATATTCGGAGATATCGTTGATAGATTGATGGTTGACTAGTTTTAGTAACAGTGCAATAATTCCTTTTGGTATAAGAGCATCACTATCTGCATAAAAAGTGAGTGTGTGATTATTTTTCTCTGCTTTCAGCCAAACACGGCTTTGACATCCTTTAATAAGATATTCATCTTTTTTGTATTCTTCAGGAATTGGTGAGAGTGTTTTTCCTAATTCAATAATGAAGTTGTATCTGGCTTCCCAATCCTCGCCAAGTATTTCAAATTCCTCCATTAGCGCTTGTTCTGTTTCTTTTATTTTGTTCATTGATTGAGCATTTTAATAACCTTTTTTAAGGCAATAATGAATTTATCTATTTCTTCTATTGTATTGTAAATAGCCAAAGATACTCTCACTGTACCCTGTATTCCCAAGTGCTTCATCAGTGGTCGCGTGCAATGATGTCCTGTTCTTACAGCAATACCATGGTTATTTAAGAGTGTTCCTGTATCAAAAGGATGATGATTCTTAATATTAAAAGAAATGAGTGAAACAGATGGTGTTTGAATAGTTGTATAAATATCTAATTCATCAGAAAGTTCAAATAATTTTTGATAGAGATAGTGTTTAGTTTTTTCTTCTGATAGATAAAATTGATGTATACTTCCATATTGATAAATAAAATCTATTGCTGAATTTAATCCAATAACTCCCTCTATATTAGGTGTTCCTGCTTCTAATTTGAAAGGTATTTCTGCATATTCTGAATGATACAAGTCCACATCTTTGATAGTACCACCACCACTACTAAGAGGATGTAGGTA
>DAHXOV010000391.1 GCA_027364695.1 bacterium | reverse complement strand
AATGCAAGCAATCAGATGTATTCGTCCCCAACACCTTCACCCCAAATGGAGATGGTAACAATGATATTCTGTATGTCAGAGGATATCTAATCAATGATCTTTATTTTGCAATATACAACAGATGGGGAGAAATGGTATTTGAAACAACAGACAAAAATAAAGGATGGGATGGCACATTCAAAGGGAAATCTGCCGATGTTGGCGTCTTTGGGTATTACCTCAAAGCAAAATGCCCTAATGGTAAAGAAATATTTAAGAAAGGCAATGTTACTTTAATAAGGTGAAAAACATGATTTACGAGGTAAGTTTTCATTTTATTTGTTGTTTATTTTTGCTATGAATGAACATAAGTTGTTTTCTTCAATTATGTTTTTCTGAAAATAACCTACTAAGAGCATCATATTGTATATTTAAATATCTTATCAAATATATCTATTGTTCTATCAATATCTTGATAAGAATGTGCCGCGCTCACAAATGCCACCTCATAACCTGATGGACCTAAATACACACCGTTTTCTAAAAGTAAATGATATATTTTTTTGAAGTAATTCATGCTATCTGTGTCTATTTCATTGGCTGCCCGAATATTCTCTCTTTGTGTAAATGCCATCCAAAATATAGAGCCCACTTGAAAAATGTGCAATGGTAAATGTTCTGGTTTCACACTCATAATGCCATTTGCAAGGTATTTTGTTTTTTCTTCTAATTCAGTATAAAATTTATTTTTTAAACATTCCGAAAGTTGTGCATAGCCTGCAGCCATTGCTACAGGATTGCCACTTAATGTGCCAGCTTGATACATTGGTCCATCTGGCGATACCATTTTCATAATTTCATTATTAGCAGCGTACGCTCCTACGGGAAAGCCGCCACCAATAATTTTTCCAAAAGTAATAATATCGGGCTGAATATTATAATATCCCGCAGCTCCTGTGAATCCAACACGAAAACCGCTAATTACTTCATCAAATATCAAAAGAGAGTGATGTTTCTTTGTGATTTCTCGTAAAAATTTTAAATACTCATTTCTTTGTAACAGTAAACCATTATTTGCAGGTATAGGCTCCATAATAATTGCTGCAATATCTCTTCCATGCTCTTCAAATAGCTGCTCTACGGCTCTTTCATCATTTAATTGCAATACCATAGTATGTTTTATCACTTCCTCTGGTACGCCTGCAGAAGAACCTTCTCCAAGTGTAACAAGTCCTGAGCCTGCTTTTACAAGCAAAGCATCCGAATGTCCGTGATAACATCCTTCAAACTTAATTATTTTGTTCTTTTTTGTATATGCTCTGGCAAGACGAATAGCACTCATTACTGCTTCGGTACCACTGCTTACAAATCTTATTTTTTCTATGAATGGATGATTTTGGATGATAATATCTGCCAGTTCGTTTTCTAATTTTGTAGGTGCGCCAAATGAAGTACCTTTTAGCATGGTCTTGTAAGCCGCTTCTATAATTTTAGAATGAGCATGTCCTAATATCAATGGTCCCCAACTAGCACAATAGTCAATATATTCTTTTCCATCTACATCATAAATTTTAGATCCACTGCCTTTATCTATAAAAACAGGCGTTCCACCCACGCTTTTAAATGCTCTGACAGGTGAATTTACTCCACCAGGAAATAATTTTTTTGCTTTTTCGTACAAAGCATGTGAAATAGTAGGTGCAGTATTTTGCATCATAATGTCTTAAAAAATTATTGAATATAACTCAATTTAATCATATTTGTTCTGCCCTTTTCTTTCATTGGCATGGAGGCAATGTTGATAACTAAATCATCTGGTTTTACTAAATGATTATTTTTTAAAAATTCTTTCAAATCACTGATAGTTTGATCTGTACTCTCATATTTATCATAATAATATCCTCTTACGCCCCATACCAAACTTAATGTAGTGAGTAAGGATCTATTTTCAGTAAATACAAATATTCCTGCTTTTGGTCTGTGGCTAGATAATTTAAATGCACTGTAACCGCTATTTGTCATGGTGATAATGGCTTTTACATCGGCTTCTTTTGCTAATACGGAGGCAGTGTAGCATATACTATCAGTAATGAATGTACCTGTTTTCATTTCGGGTACATGTTGTCTATAATAAATACTGTCCAGATCTTCTACCTGTGTAATTATTTTTCTCATTATTTCAATCACTTTCACAGGATATTTGCCTACTGATGTTTCTGCGCTCAGCATTACTGCATCTGCTCCGTCCATCACTGCATTTGCCACATCATTTACTTCGGCACGGGTAGGCGAGTAATTTTCTATCATGCTCTCCATCATCTGTGTGGCAATAATGACGGGTTTTCCCTCTTTGATACATTTTTCTACTATTTTCTTTTGAATGAGTGGCACTTGTTCCATTGGTAGTTCCACTCCCAAGTCGCCACGGGCTACCATAACAGCATCTGCTACATTGATAATGGCATCTATTTCTTTCAAAGCTTCGGGCTTTTCAATTTTTGCAACTACTCTTGTGTTTTTGCCTTTGTTTCTTATTATTTCTTTTAGTTCAACAATATCCGTAACAGATCGAACAAAAGATAATCCTATCCAATCAAAGTCATTTTCAAGCGCAAAATCCAAATCTCTCAGATCTTTGATTGTTAGGGATGGCAGCGATATTTTAGTATTTGGTAGATTAACGCCTTTTTTAGAAGACAGGTTTCCACCTGAAATAACTTTGCATTTCACATTTTCTTTTTGATCTGTATCAATTACTTCTAATTGTATTTTTCCGTCATCTAAAAGAACTTTTTCTCCTTTATTTACATCTTTGGGAAATTGGGGATAAGTTATATAGAGAATATTTTCATCACCATCACATTCTTTGGTAGTTATTATAATCTCACTATCTGTTTGCAAAGAAGCACTTCCATTTTTAATATTCCCTATTCTCAGTTTAGGGCCTTGTAAATCACCTAAAATACCCACAAATGTTCCTAATTCTTTATTTAACTCTCTGATGTTTTGCACTGTCTGATGAATCAGTGAATGATTGCCATGAGAAAAATTTATTCTACATACATCCAGGCCTTCAAGGATCATATTTTTCAGTATCTCTTTATCTTGAGTAGCAGGACCTGTTGTTGCAATGATTTTTGTACGATTGAATTTATTTTCCATAGTTAATTTTTTATTTAATAACAGGTCTATATAAAGTATCTCTCTCTAATGGATTTTTTTTTGATTGCAGTATCAATTGGCGAATTTCATTTGTTGTCATTGATGGTTTTTGTTCTTCACTGCCTGCCATTGAATATATTTTAGTAGTATCATCTATAGTGCCATCTAAATCGTCTGCGCCAAAATGAAGTGCGATTTGTGCGCTATGTCTGCCTAGCATTGCCCAATATGCCTTAATATGTGGGAAGTTATCCAGATACAATCTTGCAAGGGCATAGTTTTTCATATCTTCAATAATACTTCGCTCAGGGATATGACTCATTTGATTGTTTTTATTTCTAAATTTAAGCGGTATGAATGCTTGAAAGCCATTGGTCTCGTCTTGTAATTCTCTTAGTAATCGCATGTGTTCAATACGATGTGCGTATGTTTCAATATGTCCATATAACATGGTGGCATTTGATTTTTTTTCCATCCTGTGCCATATCCGGTGTATTTCTAACCATTGTTCTGCAGAACACTTTCCACCTGCTATTTGATTACGAATTTCTTTATTAAAAATTTCTGCTCCTCCACCAGGCATGCTATCCATCCCTGCATCAATTAATTTTTGTATAGTTTCCTGATAAGTTAATTTGGCTTTTTTAGACACATAATGAATTTCTACCGGAGTCAGCGCTTTAATATGTATGTTCCTGTGTGCTTTTATTTTTTTGAATAATTC
>DAHXOV010000384.1 GCA_027364695.1 bacterium | reverse complement strand
ACCAAAAGTGTGTAAATGTAAATCAAATAATAGAACGATTGCCTGTAACTGAAAAAGATCTGATAAAGGAAATGATTTTAAATCATTGGCGGTCATTGGATGCTTTTTTGGAGGCGGAGATATTGGATTTGAAAGGATTGCAGATAAAAGTGGCTGATTATGAGGTGGCATGGCATGAGCGGATAACAATGTCTTTGGCGTGCATTATTTTGTTTTTTGTAGGAGCACCCTTAGGTTCTATTATTCGTAAAGGAGGGTTGGGTATGCCAGTAGTAACGGCCACCCTATTTTTTATTTTATACATGGTACTTACGGATACTATGAGAAGTATGGCTATAGAGCTTATTTTGCCCGCTTATTTTGCTATATGGCTGCCTTTGCTGGTATTTTTATTGATAGGCATTGTGCTTACATACAAGGCAGCTAATGATTCTGTATGGTTTGATTTAGACTGGTATGTTCAAAGAGTTATATTTTTTTTGAAGAAAATATTATTTCTCAGAAATAATAATAAAGTTGAGAAATATAAAACACAGCTCAAATGAGAGTACTTCTGATAGCACATAAAAATCCATACCCTCCAAATGATGGTGGGAATATGGGTATTTATACTATGATTAATGGTATTTTGTTGAACAATGTAGATTTAGATGTGTTGCTGATGAACCCCGTGAAATTATTTAAACCTCTTGATAAATCAACCATACCTCCACAAATTAAAAATATAAAAGCAATAAAAATAGATACTCGCATAAAACCATTGCAGGGCTTGATAAATTTATTATTTGAAAAACAGTCTTATTTTGTTTCTCGCTTTTACAGCAAAGATTTTGAGCATACTTTGACAGAACTCTTAAATAAAAATGATTATGATATTATTCAATTAGAAAGTATCTTTTCTGCTGTTTATTTTTCTGTTATTAAGAAATATTCCCGGGCAAAGATTATATTGAGCGCTCACAATATAGAACACCAAATATGGAAAAGAGTGGCGACACATGAAAAAAATTTTTTAAAAAAATGGTACCTAAATTTACAAGCGGAAAGATTGAAAAAGTTGGAAGAAAAAATTTTCTTTGCAGTAAATGGAATAACAACGGTTACAAATATAGATAAACAATATGTTTTAAACCAATTGCCTGATAAGCCAGTGATAGTTACGCCTAATGGAATGAATTTGAAGAATTTTCAATTGAAAGCATTTGAGCAGCAAGATCTAAAAACCATTTTTTATTTAGGATCATTAGATTGGCTTCCTAATCAACAAGCTGTAGTGTGGTTTTTAGATAATGTATGGGATAATGTATGGAAAATCTGTCCCGAACTGCAACTCATTATTGCAGGGAAAAATATACCCGAATGGTTGAAAAAAAGAAAGAAAAAAAATGTACGCTACTATTCTGATGTACCTGATACGAAAGAGTTATATGATAGTTATGCTATTACGATTGTACCCCTACTTGCAGGAAGTGGTATAAGGGTGAGAATTATAGAGGGAATGGCGCATGGCAAATGCATCATATCTACTACTATTGGCGCCGATGGCGTGCCTTATACCAATCACAAAAACATTGTCATTGCTGATACGTCTGAGGAATTTGTAAATGCGCTCACGGATCTTGTCAAAAATCCTGAAAAAATCAAATCTATACAACAAGAAGCACGAAAACTGGCAGAACAACAGTATGACAG
>DAHXOV010000381.1 GCA_027364695.1 bacterium | reverse complement strand
CTCTGTACACAGTCATTTTGATATGAGTGAGGAAGAAGGAACAAAACGGTTGATTAAAGCCATTGAAAATAAATATACCTGCATACTTGGACACCCCACAGGCAGACTGCTTTTAATAAGAAAATCTTATCCTGTTAATCAAAAAAAAATCATAGATGCTTGTGCCGCCAATAATGTAGCAATAGAATTGAACGCTAATACTTATAGATTAGATATTGATTGGAGATGGTTACAATACTGTATGGAAAAAGGAGTAAAAATAGCCATCAACCCCGATGCTCACGAGAAAACAGCCATTCATGATATTGAATATGGCATTATGGTAGCACAAAAAGCGGGCTTAACAAGAGATATGTGTTTAAATACTTATTCCTTAAAAAATGTATTAAATTACTTTAAAATGAAGAAAGGAAACTATTAAAACAAAAATAGTTTTTATAGTTTTGCACCGATTTTTTATATATGAAAAAGTTTTTTTTATTTCTTACCCTCATATCAATCAACACCATAGCCCAGCAACGATATACACTGAAAGGATATATAAAAGATAAAAAAAATGGTGAAGCATTAATAGGTGCAATAATAAGTGAAAAAGGTACAAATATAGGAGTAAGTACCAATGAATACGGTTTTTACTCTCTCACACTTCCGCAAAGTAAGCGCATAATAGTAATTACTTATTTGGGGTACGATAAATGGGAACAAGAAATTGACTTCAATCAAAACATTACATTAAATATAGAATTAAAAGAGGTAGAAAATAAATTACAGGAAGTGGAAGTATCAAGTGAAGCAGAAGATAAAAATATAAAAAGTATAGAAATGAGCGTAGCAAAGCTAGATATAAAGCAAGTGGAAAAAATACCTGCATTGCTCGGAGAAGTAGATGTAGTAAGAGCGGTACAATTACTGCCAGGAGTAACAAGTGTGGGAGAAGGCGCTTCTGGTTTTAATGTTCGTGGTGGCAATGTAGATCAAAACCTAATACTATTAGATGATGCCCCCGTATTTAATTCATCACATCTATTTGGTTTTTTTTCTGTATTTAATCCCGATGCTGTAAAAGATTTGAAATTGTATAAGGGTGGTATCCCATCTCAATATGGAGGGAGAGCTTCTTCTGTGTTAGATGTACGGCTAAAAGAAGGAAACAATAAAACATTTGAAGGCAACGGTGGTATAGGTACTATATTTTCTCGTTTTTCAATAGAAGGTCCTATTAAAAAAGAAAAAACTTCTTTTATCATTGCTGGCAGAAGAAGTTACATTGATGTATTAGCAAAGCCTGTCTTGTCTAAAAAAGAACCAAGTTTGAAAAATGCACAATTTTATTTTTATGACTTAACAGCAAAATTAAATTATAAGGTAAATGATAAAAATACAATATTTTTAAGTGGTTATTTGGGGAGAGACGTTTTTGGAGCTGGGTTTACTTTTGACTGGGGCAATGCAACAACCACATTGAGATGGAATCATCTATTTAATCCCAGATTATTTATGAATGTAACAACATTTTATAGCAATTATGATTACAAAATTATTTTTACACAATCTGGGAATAACCAAAAATTTGAGTGGCGCGCGAATATTGTCAATTACTCATTAAAATCAGATTTGAGTTGGTATATGAATGCACAGAATACCATGAAATTTGGCATACAAAATATTTTATATCAATTCAACCCCACTACAGCAAAAATCACAGATGCACAAGGATTACAAACAGATTTGAGCTTAGAAAAAAAATATGCTAATGAACTGGCAATTTATCTTAGCAATGAACAAAAGATAAATGAGAAATTTTCAATGGAATACGGACTCCGTTTATCCAACTTTATGTACTTAGGTAATACAACAAAGTATGTTTATAGAGATACAAGCTATGGAATAGATAAACCACTAGTAAAGGAAGAAAAAATAAATGATTTCTTTACCCCCATAAAGAATTATTTTTACTTAGAACCAAGATGGTCGGCAAACTATACATTGAATCATATTTCATCTGTCAAATGGAGTTACAATAGAATGGCACAATATATTCAAATAGTTTCCAATACAGCTGCCACTACCCCACTAGATGTATATACACCTGCAACAAATAATGTAAAACCATTGGTTTCAGACCAAATTACAACAGGATATTTCAGAAACTTCAAAGACAATATGTTTGAAACATCTATAGAAATATTCTACAAGTATTTTCAAAATCAACTGGACTATGTAGATAATGCAGATTTACTTATTAATAAATATGTAGAAGCACAATTTTTACAAGGCATAGGACGAGCTTATGGATTAGAATTATATATTAAAAAAACAAAAGGTAAATGGAATGGATGGATAAGTTACACGCTCTCACGCACAGAAAGGAAAGTACAGGGTATCTCTAACAATGACTGGTTTTTATCCAAATACGATCGCACACATTTATTAAATATAGTAAATACTTATGATTTCAATAAAAAATGGAGCCTTTCTCTTACTCTTGTTTATTTGACAGGTACACCTGCTACTTTTCCTGATGCAAAATATCAATTACAAGGATACAACATACCATATAATACAACCAATACCAGAAACAATTACAGAATTACTCCATATCACAGAATGGACATTGGATTGACATGGAATATAAGTGCAATGAAAACTAAAAAATTTAAAAACCAACTGGTATTAAGTGTATATAATGTGTATAATAGAAGAAATGCTTATTCTATTTACTTCCGCACTAATCCTGATAATCCTAACGAGACACAAGCAGTCAGATTTTCTGTAATAGGAAGCATAGTGCCTGCTATCACATGGAATTTTAATTTTTAATGATAAAAAATTTTGATAATGAAAAAGTTTTTAATAAATAAAATCTATATGAAAAAAATTAGATGTATTTTTAAAGGAATGCTATTCTTTATCCTTATATCCTGTGAAAATGTGGTGCAGATAAAATTAGACCAAGGGAAACAAATGTTAGTCATTGATGCATTCATTAATGACTTAAGACAAGATCAAATCATTAAAATTACACTTTCAAAAAATTATCTTGACAATTCTAATAATATATTGGCAGTAAGTGATGCACAAGTTTTATTAAAAAATTTGAACACTAATACGACCTATACTTTTGTACATACAAATAATGGAAATTATACTTACACATTGTCATCTCTTGATACTATTGCCAGAGTGAACCATCTATATCAATTACAAGTCATATACAAAGGATATACCTATACCGCCAATGCATTACAAAAACGTACCGCTATTATTGACAGCATTCAGGTAAAGTATCACAAAAACCATTTGACAGGAGAGGAAGGATATAAGAGTATATTGTGGGGCAAAGACATTCCAGGACCTATCCCTGATTTTTATTGGATAAAATCTTTTAGAAACAATCAATTTTTTGGCAGAACATCTGAAATTAATTTGGCTTATGATGGATCCAGTGGAGGACACGGTAGCATTCGTGCAGATGGGTTTGTGTTTACCCCAGATATTGCAGAAGCAATTACACCTTTTTGGGAACTTTTTCAAAAAAATGACACCTCTAAAGTAGAGATACATTCAATATCAGAAGAGTGCTGGAATATGTTCAATCAAATTATTACCAACACAAATAACCAAGGACTGTTTGCTACTACACTAGAAAATACAAAGACAAATATTATAACACCAAATGAAGCCCCTGTTAAAGCAGTAGGGTTTTTTAATATGGCATCTGTCATCACTGCT
>DAHXOV010000375.1 GCA_027364695.1 bacterium | reverse complement strand
GTATGTGGCGGCGTCGTTGTATCTACAAGAAAATTGAATAAAATACTAAAAATAGATACTGAAAATTTTCAAGCAATAGTAGAACCTGGTGTTATTAATTATGATTTGCAAAAAGAATTAGAACCACTTGGATTATTTTATCCGCCAGATCCTGCCAGTTGGCAGAGTTGCACACTTGGGGGAAATGTAGCACACGCCAGTGGAGGACCTAAAGCAGTAAAATATGGTACTACAAGAAATTATGTATTGAACCTTGAAGTGGTATTAACCAATGGAGAAATTATATGGACAGGGGCTAATACATTAAAATTCTCTACCGCCTATAATTTAACCCATTTATTCATTGGTAGCGAAGGAACGCTGGGTTTTATTACAAAAATTGTACTTCATCTTGTTCCTAAAATGCCGCACAATATCTTACTTCTATACTCATTTGAGTCAGAAATAGATGCCTGCAAAGCAGTGAATGATATTCTATACAATCATATTACTCCTTCTGCGCTTGAATGGATGGAAAAAGATGCTATAGAATGGAGTATCAAATACAATGAAATCAGCAATATCTCTATTAATAACAACACTCGCGCCTTATTACTCGTAGAATTAGAAGGGAAAGATATGAACAAAATATGGGAAGATGCAGAACTTTTAAACAAAGTATTAAATAAATATTCATTATCATCCGAGCCCTTGATAGGCGAAACAGAAGAAGAAAAAAATACTTTATGGAAAGTAAGAAGAAAAGTAGGGGAAGCAATAAAAAGCAATTCTATTTACAAAGAAGAAGATACAGTAGTACCACGCGCCGCTCTTCCTGAACTATTGAGAAGCGTAAAAACAATCGGTCAAAAGTACGGCTTTCAATCTGTATGCTATGGACATGCAGGAGATGGAAACCTACATGTCAACATTATTAAAGGAGATATGGATGAATTAAAATGGAACAATGAATTACCCAATGCCATTCAGGAAATCTTTACCGTGTGTAAAGAATTGGGTGGTACCATCAGCGGAGAACATGGTGTAGGATGGGTGCAAAAAAATTATCTGCCTATTGTTTTTACACCTCAACACTTTCAACTATTTTTAGGAATAAAAAAATTATTTGATCCTCATAACATTCTGAATCCACATAAAATCATTCCCGACCAATGGTCAGATCATTCCTAAGATATTTTAACCAAAATAAATGGTATTACATCGCTCAAATCAGCGGTTGGTTGGTATTTACATTGATTCATATTTTGTTTTACAAAATAGCGCTCCCATTATATTCCAATGTTTTTTCATTTTATATTTCATGGTTGCTCATTGGACTTTTTATTTCTCATCTCTACAGATATTTTCTCAAGAAATTTTCGGTTATTCATAAGCCCTTGTATATTCAAATTACTCTTACTCTTCTTTCTCCTGTCTTTCTATCCTATTTGTTTTACAATATTGTACAATTCATCGGATACAAATCAGGGGTGCTTGGCAAAACATCTGACAATACTGCATTTTTAGATGTTTCAGGCTATTATAATTTTTATGTTGTTTTTTTAATATGGAATGTAGGGTATTTTGGTGTCAATTATGTCATCAATTACAGAAAGGCTGAGATTACAGAATTAAAGCTGGAAGCGGCTAACAGAGAAGTAGAATTAAATATATTAAAATCACAGTTAAATCCTCATTTTTTATTTAATGCTTTAAACAGCATTCGCGCACTAATAGATGAAAACCCTGAAAAATCAAGAGAAGCCATCACTCAATTGTCAAATATACTCCGGAATATATTATCTGCACAAAAAAATAAAGAAATCCATTTTCAAGATGAAGTGAGTATCGTAAAAGATTATTTATCC
>DAHXOV010000368.1 GCA_027364695.1 bacterium | reverse complement strand
CAGAACAAAATAAGGGAATATCTTGCTAATATACAAAAATAAAAAAATTGTATTTTCATTTGGATTTTAAAGATGGTTTTGCGTATCATTGCAGCCCCAATAAAAAATATTTTTGGGGTATCATTATAATGATTCCGTAGCTCAGTCGGTAGAGCATTACACTTTTAATGTAAGGGTCCCGGGTTCGAGTCCCGGCGGAATCACTAAAACAGCAGGAACAGGAGAGCGGTCGCGTTAAAAAATTTCAAAGTTCCTCTGCAATGTTTTTGTTTGCATAAAATGATTATCTTTGCAAAAAATTATCATGCCATTAAAATCATTATTTATTTCTGGCACTTTAATTGTCAGTATCCTCGCTGATTACGCACAAAAATCATTCACAGGTAAAATTGAATTCTTATATTATCAAAGAGATACGACTAAAAATGTTTATATTATAAAAGAGCCTTATGTGAAGCTGGATAATTATTCTAAAAAAAACGATGGTTCTGTAGAGGGAAGTTTTTTATTCAACCTGACTACAAAAGAAATAAGAACGATAAGTCCAAAAAGAAAGTTGTGGAACATTCATAAAAGCGAAATACTTGCTGTTGTGAAAGGAGAATGTGAGGTAATAAAAACCAATAATACTAAAAAAATTCTAAGCATCTCATGCACAGAGTACATCGTAAAAAACAAAGCAGAAGATACCGAAATAACTTATTGGATAACAGATAAAGGTAATTACAGTTTTTTTATTCCTATGTTACAATTATGGAACAGAAAAGATAGACACTCTGTTTATTTCAATAAAATAAGCAGTTTGCCCAAAGGATCAATGCCCCTGCTATCCATAGAAAAAAGTATTGGTACAGGAAAAATCATATCCAAACTAGAAGCGACAAAAATTACGAATGAAAAAATTAAAGACGGGGTTTTCGTTATACCAAAGGACTATAAAAAATTTGAAGAATAAATATAGACATTCTATGCGTACATTCAAAAAAATTGGTTTTGCCTTGTTGTTGTTAGTGCTGTTTTCTCAGGCTGCTTTTTCACAATGTGCTATGTGCAAAGCGGCTGCAGAAAGTGATCTGCAAAACAACCCTCATTCTCTTGCAAAGGGTATTAATGAAGGTATTTTGTTTCTATTGGTTATACCTTATATTCTTGTTGCCTTTTTTTTTAGAAAAGAGCTACTGCACTTCTTTAAAAACATCAGTAAAAAATAGGGTTCAATATATTACAGTATATAGAATGTGTTTTATTCTCCTGCACCGTGGCACTTTTTGTACTTTTTTCCACTTCCACAAGGGCAAGGATCATTGGGGCGTATTTTTTCTCCTGTTTTAACGGGCTGTTGTTTTATTTTCTGAGGATGTCCTTTGCTTTCTTCTCCCATACGACTTTCTATCCATCTTTCTTTTTTTTGCGGGACATGGCTTTGAACAAATTTAGCTTGTTTTACCTGTTGTGTTTCTTCTTCTACGGGCAAATGGGCTTTTACTAAAAAAGAAACTGTCTCTTTATTGGTGTTTTCAATCATTTGTTTAAACAGGTTAAAGGACTCTATCTTATAGATCACCAAGGGATCTTTTTGCTCATACACGGCATTGTGCACTGATTGTTTTAAATCATCCAGCTCTCTTAAATGCTCTTTCCATGCTTCATCAATCATAGCTAAAACACAGGTTTTTTCTAATGTCAATAATACCTCTTTACCATTTGTTTCGTATGATTTTGATAAGTTAGATACAATGTGCAGCGTTTTTAGTTTATCAGTAAATGGGAATAAAATATTTTCAAATTTATTTTCAGGATTAGCATATACATCTCGGATAAATGGGAATATCTGCTCTGCTGTCTCATTTTTCTTTTTTGTATAGTATTGATATGTTTCAGAAAATAATTTTTCTATGAGCAAAGGTGTATTCATTTGATGAAATGTATGTTCATCCACAGGTAATTCAATAGCAAATAGTCTTATAACTTCTAAATTCAATTCCTCATAATTTTTTTCAGGGTGATATAATGATACTAAATTTTCTATGGTATCATAAAACATATTAGCAATATCAATACTCAACTTATCTCCGAATAAGGCGTTGCGACGACGAGCGTATATTACTTCTCTTTGTGCATTCATCACATCGTCATATTCTATCAATCTTTTACGAATACCAAAGTTGTTTTCCTCTACTTTTTTTTGTGCTCTTTCTATGGATCTTGAGAGCATAGAGTGTTGAATGGGCTCTCCTTCTTCCAATCCACCCATTCTATCAATGAGTGCAGCTATTCGTTCACTTCCAAACAAACGCATTAAATCATCTTCTAATGACACAAAAAATTGCGAACTGCCAGGATCTCCCTGTCTTCCTGACCTTCCTCTCAACTGTCTATCTACTCGTCTTGATTCGTGTCTTTCTGTACCGATAATCGCAAGTCCTTTTGCTTCTTTTACTCCATATCCTAGTTTAATATCTGTTCC
>DAHXOV010000361.1 GCA_027364695.1 bacterium | reverse complement strand
AAATAAGTATATCTTCAAAGATAAAAGATGAAGCAGAAAGAGAACGTCTCATGCAAACCATCAAGCAAATTAAACCCAAAAACTTTGGCGTCATTGTTCGTACTGCCGCAGAGGGTAAATCCCTCCATGATATTGAAAATGATTGGAAGGACTTATCTACCAAATGGGAACATATATTTAACCAATTAAAAACAGCCAGCCCTCCCTTCAAAATACTAGGAGAAATAGACCGTGTCAATGCCTTGCTTCGCGATCTACTCAGTGAACAATTTACTGCTATTTATGTCAATGAACATCGTCTTTACGAAGATATTCTGAATTATGTACAAAATATCGCCCCCGAAAAAAAAGATATAGTAAAAAAATACGATAACAAACTCCCTATATTTGATGTATTTGGCGTAGAAAAACAAATTAAATCTCTCTTCGGAAAAACCGTCTATCTCAAAAGCGGCGCTTATCTGATCATTGAACATACAGAAGCCCTCCATGTTTTCGATGTGAATAGTGGGAACAGAGCAAAATCAACAGCATCTCAAGAAGAAAATGCACTAGATGTGAACATGGAAGCAGCAGAAGAAATCGTCCGCCAGCTTCGTCTCAGAGATATGGGTGGAATTATTGTTATTGACTTTATTGATATGTACAAGCAAGAAAATAGAAAAGTACTCTATGACCGGCTCAAAGCACTGATGAAAAATGATAGAGCCAAACATAACATACTCCCTCCTAGTAAATTTGGACTTGTACAAATCACAAGGCAAAGATTAAGACCCGAAATAACCATAGAAGTTCTGGAAACATGCCCAAGTTGCAGTGGTACAGGAAAAATTCATCCCAGCATATTACTTACAGATCAAATTGAAAAAGCATTGCACTACATCCTATCAGAATTAAAAGAAAAAAACATCTCCCTCGCCGTACACCCATACATTTATGCCTATTTTACTAAAAGGTTGTGGAGCAAAATGAACCAATGGAGATGGAAATACAAACAATGGATAAAAATTCTGCCCATGGACAGTTATACATTTATGGAATACCGCTTTTTTAACGCACATAGAGAAGAAATCATTGTATAATATTTTTTATTCATCCACCATACAATAAAAAGATGTTTAAAAAAAAACTTACAAAATCAGATAAAATAAACAATTTTAACCCCAACTATGCTGCACTTTACGATGGTATATTTGGATTACCTTTTAATGCTGATGAAAGTAATACTATTCTAATTCCTGTACCATGGGAAGTTACTGTAAGTTATCACTCAGGTACTGCCAAAGGTCCTGAATCTATACTAAATGCGTCTTATCAGGTAGATCTTTTCGATCCCTTTCTCGAAGAGGCATGGAAATTAGGCATCTACATAGAAAAAATAAATCCACACTTGCTTAAAAAAAATAAACAATATAGAAAAAAAGCCGAAACGTATTTTGACCTGCTCAATAAAAAAGAGACTATTCAAAACAAAAGAAAAAAACAACTCATTATTCGTGAAATCAACAACGCTTGCAAGTGGATGAATCAATGGGTAAAAAATACCGCTACCCATTACCTCCGAAGAAATAAGTTGGTCTCTCTTATTGGTGGCGATCACTCCACACCCTATGGATTCATTCAGGCTATAGCCGAACAACATCGGCATTTTTCTATTCTTCAAATAGATGCTCATGCCGATCTGCGAAAGGCTTATCAAGGATTACAATTTTCACACGCATCCATTATGTACAATGTGATACAAGACATTCAATCACTCACAAAATTAGTACAGATAGGCATTCGCGACTATTGCGAAGAAGAATATCAACACACTCAGTCTCATCCCAAAATCAAAACTTTTTTTGACAAAGATATTAAACAAGCCATGTATTATGGTGAATCATGGGATAGAATATGCAGTAGAATCATTAAAGAATTAGATGACAACATATACATCAGCTTTGATATAGATGGATTAGACCCCAAACTATGTCCCAACACAGGAACGCCCGTAGCAGGAGGATTTGAAACAGAGCAAATCCTATTCCTTCTAGAGAAAATTGTTTTAAGTGGAAAAAAAATCATCGCCTTTGACTTAAACGAAGTAGCGACAGGGAAAGAGAATGAGTGGGATGCCAATGTTGCAGCAAGGTTATTATACAGGATGATTAACATCGCCCAAAAAAGCTGGAGCAGATAAATCATCAACATCATCTATACTCTCACTTCATCGTTTTGCCTGAAAATTCAAATGGTAACCAGTCTTTCATATTATCTACAACATACACCTCATCATTGTACAGAATGAGTGTAACAATATGCTGCTGATATACATTTTCATATTCTAACATTACCTGCCTGCAAGCACCACAAGGCGTAATTAAGGAAGTAGCATCAGGTGAGTACAAAGCAATAGTTTTAATTTTTTTATCAGGGTATTGCGAATGGACATAAAACATGACCGTTCTCTCTGCACACAATCCGCTAGGATACGCTGCATTTTCCTGATTATTTCCTGTTATTATACTTCCGTCTTCCAGCAATACCGCTGCCCCTACTTTAAAGTTAGAATATACAGCGTACGCTTTGGATGCCGCATCTTTAGCTTTTGCACATAAATTTTTCCAATCCATAGAAACCTCTTTCAAGGAATATACTTTTAATTGTATTGTTTTTGAAATAATTTTTTTTTCTGACATCGTTTTACTTGTTTATTTCTTGCCAAATATACCAAGATTTTTCTGCCTGTAAATACAACATTTCTCGCCCACTCAAAATTCTTGCTCCCCTCTCTTCGGCTTTTTGTAACAATAAAGTTTTTTCGGGATTATAGATTAAATCTATTACAAAATTTTTTCTATCAATAAAATTGATGGGTATTTCAGGCATTATGTTTACAGCTGGATACATACCTAATGGAGTAGTATTCACAACAACAGAGTACTTTTCAAAATGTATCTTATCAAGAAATTCGTATGCAATGCACTTTGTATTTAAATCTTTATTAGCATCTCTTGAAACCCAAATAAATGGTAGTTTGAGTTTTTTCAAAGCATACGCCACCGCCTTTGCAGATCCACCTGTACCCAGTATCATCGCCGCATTATGATGTGATTCTAATTTATTTTCTATCATCTTCAAAAATCCCCACCAGTCAGTATTGTATCCTATCCATCTGTTATCTTTGATATGCACACAATTGCAAGCCCTTATCTGAATTACTTCCTCTGACACATCATCCAAGTACTTAATAATTGCCTCTTTGTATGGAATAGTAACATTAAAGCCTCTGACATTTTTTTTATTGAAAATAAAAGTCCGAATATCTTCTAATGTCTCTATCTCCCACAATTCATAAGAATAATCCGATAATTGAGCGTGATTAAACTTTTCTAAAAAATACTTTTGCGAAAAAGCATGCAATAATTTTTTTCCAATTAAACCATATTGATTTTTAATACTCATTGACTTGATAAATTTAAATCTTCAAATGCATTTATATCTATTTGCTGACAGATCACATCCCAATGAAATATTTTTATTTTTTTATCACTCACACTTATTCCCTTTCTACTCCACCAATGCACACGATAATCCTGCTTATACAACATCTTTGTTATATACTTTCCCAACATTCCACTATCTCCTGTAATCAGCACTGTTTTCATAGACAATGCAAATATCAATAAATTTTTATTCAAACGGTAATTTATGCCAAACAAGCGGTTAATATGTATGTTAAAAAATTATCTTTTTACACTTTGACTTTTATATCTTTGCCAAAAATTTTATGTTGCGATGGGCAATGTTGTTGTCATGTATGAGCGGTTATTTAAATGCACAAATACTTCCCACTCATAATCCACCTAATCAAAAAGAATGGAGTACCAATCCCTTTTCTCAAAAATACTTTGTAGAAAATAAAGGACAGTGGGAAAATAATATTGCAAATAATACTGTACTATTTACTTATGACGGACAAAATGAAGATTTCTTTTTTACTCAAAATGGCGTTCAAATTGAACTAATAAAAAAGAAATGGAAAAGAGAAGAAGAAGAATATGAAAAAGATAAAAAATGGGAAGAAGAAGAGTTTGTATTGATTGAAAAAAAAGAACATATATATGGCGAATGGTTGAATGTAAATAAAAATGTAGAAATCATCCCACTTGAAAAAAATACTTTTTATTCCAACTATACAATCAAAAAAAATGAAGAGATAACCAATATCAGTTACATCCCCACTTACAATAAAATTTTGTATAAAAATATTTACCCTAACATAGACATTGAATATACCTTACACCCGCAGGGCGGATTCAAATATAATATCATCGTTCACCCAGGTGGGGATATATCAAAAATAAAATGGAAATACTCAAAAAAATCAAAATTAAAAAACAATACTTTATACACCTATACAAAATATGGCGATATTATAGATCACTCACCTTTTGCCTATTATGCCAGTTCTCGTCAGCCTATCCATTGCAATTATATTTTACAAAACAATACGCTTTCTTTTCAACTTGATCATTATTCTCCCAACGAAACCATTGTCATAGACCCATGGACACAAACACCTAATTTCCCAAGCACTAACTGGGACTGTGTATGGGAATGCGAAAAAGACGGTGCAGGAAACGTTTATATTATAGGCGGCACATCACCTATGCAACTCATTAAATATAATAATGCTGGTGTTTTGCAATGGACATACAATACGCCTTATGACACTACTAGTTGGTTGGGCACCTTTGCTGTAGATAATGCAGGAAACTCTTATGTAACACAAGGATCTGTAGCACAAATACAAAAAGTAAATACAGCAGGCGGATTAGTATGGAACAATACATCCCCTGTCGCTATGAATAGTGCTGAATTTTGGAACATCTCTTTTAATTGTAATCAAACTAAATTGGTTGTAGCAGGGACTTCCTTGCCT
>DAHXOV010000327.1 GCA_027364695.1 bacterium | reverse complement strand
AATATCGTCTAAAATAATGACTGTTCTGTTAGATACATGTTCGTTTAGCCCGATGAGTTCTTTTACTATTCCTGTTGTTTGCATACTCTGATAGGATGAAAATCTTACAAATGATATTTCACAGGGTAGTTTGAAGTATTTCATTAAATCAGAAGCAAACATGAAAGAACCATTCAGTATGACCAAAAATAAAGGCTTTTTGAAAGTAGAGTAATCTTTTTCAAGTTGATGGGCAATATTTTTTACTATTTGCTGAATTTCATTTTCTGCAATATAAGGTCTAAATTGTTTATCGTGTAACTGAATGATAGACATTGTTTTTTGCCGCATAAAAGTAAGGAAAAATACATACAAAAACACAATGTTTTTTGTATCTTTGCCATTGGATTATTTATTTTAAAGTATGAAAAATCTGCTGGTATTAGTATTTTACTTCTGCCTTCTTGCATGCTCTCACGTCAAAGCATCAAAAAGTTCAATGGTAAGAAGGGTATCAAAACATCTATGGGATGAATGTAAAAATGTCGTCTCTCTTTGCAAAATATAATGTATATTTGTGGTAAAATATTTCAAATAAATGATGTCAAGAATAGAAGTATTAAAAACCTATAAGTTATTTATTAATGGTCAATTTCCAAGAACTGAAAGCGGGCGATATTATTCTGTCAAAAATAAGAAAAACCAGTTGATAGCAAATGTATGTCGGGCTTCACGCAAGGACTTCAGAAATGCGGTAGTGGCAGCTCGTGTAACTCAACCATCTTGGGCATCTAAATCGGCATTGAATAAAAGTCAGATGATTTATCGATTGGCAGAGATGCTTGAAGGTAGAAAAAATCAAATCATAGAAGAACTTGTTATTCAAGATATTCCTGTTAAAAAAGCTGAACAGGAAGTGATTACTGCTATAGACAGGATAATTTACTTTTCAGGATGGGCAGATAAATTTATTCAGATATATTCTGCTGTCAACCCTGTTGCATCTTCTCATTTTAATTTTTCTTTACCCGAACCAACAGGTGTGGTAAGTATTATTGCACCTGAAGAACCATCTTTTTTAGGGCTCATATCTGTGGTTATACCTGTTATTATATCAGGAAATACTTGTGTGGTGTTGGCATCAGAAAAATATCCCTTGAATGCTATTACATTTGCAGAGATGTTGGCTACCTCTGATCTGCCTGGTGGTGTGGTCAATGTTCTTACAGGATTCGAGGGCGAACTTATATCTCATTTTGCCAATCACATGGATGTGAATGCCGCTGTATATGCAAGGAAAAGTGAAAAATCTATTCAAACTATACAGGAACTTTCTTCTCTGAATGTAAAACGTGCTGTTTTGTGGAATAAGAAGAATTGGTGGAACGAAGAAGAAGTTGAAAATCCATATTTAATTATAGATACTTGTGAAATCAAAACAACATGGCATCCTGTTGAGAACATAGGTATGAGTGGTAATAAATACTAAAATCAAAAAACATGCAATTTATGAATACAAGAATAATGATCATTGTAATCCTGTCTCTTTTATTATTAGCAGGGATGTGGACTTGTAGCAAAAGAAATCAATTTGTATCCAAAAAAGAAGAAGCTAAAGCACAATGGCAACAAGTACAAACGCAATATCAAAGAAGGATGGATTTGATTCCCAATATTGTAAGTACAGTGAAAGCACAAGCTAATTTTGAAAGAACTACTTTAGAAGAAGTGATTAATGCCAGAGCAAGAGCAACACAAATGACCATCAGTGCCGAAAATCTGGATGAAGCATCTATGCAAAAATTTAAACAAGCACAAGGCGAATTGAGTGGCGCTTTGAGCAGACTACTTGCCGTAGCAGAAAATTATCCAGAGCTAAAAACCAATCAAGCATTTTCAGAATTAAGAACAGAATTGGAGGGTACAGAAAATAGAATATCTGTGCAAAGAATGAAATATAATGAACTGGTAAAGGAGTACAATAAATCTATTCAATTTTTCCCAGGAAATGTAGTGGCTGGCTTATTTGGTTTTATGCCGTTTCCTTATTTTGAATCGGAAGCAGGTGCAGAAAAAGCACCTAATGTGGGTAAACAATTAGAAGATATGATGAAATAACCATTGAAAGCGTGGTCCATCATTTCGGTTATTAGTAAAGAAATATAAGTGTTTGCGAAAAATTTATTTTTGATGGATAGTTTATTTTCCTTTTAAGAAAGAATGGCTGTTAATTTTTTTATTATTGCTTTGATGGATAAATAAGGAAGTTGAATTTCAAATAATAGAATTTTCATAATTTCATTAAAATAAAAAAAGCCCCTGCGAATGCAGGGGCTTTTTTTGCTAATAAATCAATGAGTGAACTACTTTACAAGGGCTTCAAAATCAGAACTGCCTTTAAGTTTTAAAAATTCAGCATCTGTTTTTGCATATTCTTTCAATGAAGCATCTTTTTCAAATGCGATTTTTAGGTTTTTTACTGCTTCACTGTTGTTTGACTTTCTTGCCGCAGCAAGAGCTTTTAAGTAATGAGATATTGCTAAATCCTTATCATTGCTACTACCGTCTATGGTTCCATTTACTGCATCAGCAGAGCCACTTAGTAATTGCGCTAATGCCTTATTAAAGCCATTGTAATTTCCAAAAGCATTGACTGCATCAGAGTACTTACCATCTGCTATGTGGATGATGCCTTTATTGTAGTTTACTTCGTTGCCAGCGCTACTTGCTTTGTTATAGTATTCCATAGCGGCTTTACGGTTGTTTTTCTTTGCTTCAATGATACCCAGATTGTTGTTTACAACAGGATTGCTATTGGAAGTTTGAAGTGCTCTTTTCAGTGCCTCTTCTGCTTCTTTATTTTTGTTGAGCATCAATAATGCTGCGCCAAGGTTATTAGAAGTTCTCCAATCGTTTCCATATTTTTTTTCTGCTGCTCCATAGATGGATACTTTGGTATTCAGATCAGTGAATAAATTAGCACCATACAAAAGTTCTTCTACTGATAAACTATCGGGTGTAGTGGTGCACAATGTTTTAATTTGTTCATCTGTTCGGGATTTTTTATCAGCTACTAAAATAATTTCTGCTCTTCTCAATTTAGGTAAAATTTTATCTGCTAGTTCCAGATATGTTTTTGATAAGTTTTTAATCTCTTTTCTTCTTTGATCAGGGTCTGGGTACATTGACAAGACACGGATAATAATATCCTTGTCAGCTATATTAGATTGTTGAACCATTTCTTTGAAACCTTCCCAATCCTCACGGGTAGTGATTATTTTGTACTGATCTTTTTCTTTTCCAAATGTATTGTTTTTATCTTTATTTGATTTTTTGAATACATCTGTCATTGCTTTGATAGCGCTATTGGCTCTGTCTTTTGCCAGGTTTTCATTTTTAGATGTTTCACCATCTGGAGATGCAAATGCAGATACTTCTATTCCTTTCATCTCATACCATTGGCTTGCTAAGTAATTACTTGCATTGGTAGTGAAGCTTTTCATTTCTTCACTTTTCATTTCAGAGGGTCTTACTTCTGAACGGTTGATGACACAGTAAATGTGTGTGGATTGATTAGCAGGTGTAGTTTTTACAAAATTATCTTTAGCAAAAATACTTTTTTCATCATGACGAACCAGTAATGGTGTGATAACAGTGCCATCAGCAACTTCAATAAAATTAAAATCCTTTATTTTGCTTTTTACTTGCCCTTTTGCTTTAATAATTACTTTAGCTGACTTCATACCTGGTTCATAGGCAAATTTTTCAGAAGTGTAGCTGAATGAACCACCATTGTCGTAGCTTATCTTTTGACCACTTCCTACTGCTTTATCTCCTACTAATGTGATGGGTTTTAATTCTTTTTCGCCTCCCTCGTATTTGATCGTAGGTGTTACAATCATTGTAATTTTTTTGGCAAAAAGCTTAGGGTTAAATTTTCCTGTAGCAGAAAATCGAATACTGTCTCCATGCATTTCAATAGGATTTGGGGAGATATTGTAC
>DAHXOV010000314.1 GCA_027364695.1 bacterium | reverse complement strand
CTGATATTCTTGGAAAGAGAGTTCGGGATACTGATGCAGATGTCTGCGAATACTGACAAGTTCTCCAAATATCTTTTCTGTCGTATCTAAAATATATTTTTTCATTTTAAATCATTCGCCAAAAATTTCCTGTAGTTTTTTTTGTAAGGACTCTCCTCTTAAATTTTTAGCAATAATGACACCTTGTTTATCAATTAAAATATTTTGAGGGATGGATGTAATTCCAAATGCCTGTGCTACTGTATTTCCCCATCCTTTGAGGTCGCTGATATGTGTCCATGTAAGTCCATCTTTTTCAATCGCTTTGAGCCATGCGTTTTGGTTCTGGTCTAAAGAAACACCAAGTATAGTAAATCCTTTGTTTTTGTACTTATTATAGGCAGATACAACATAAGGGTTTTCCACTCTGCATGGTCCGCACCAACTTGCCCAAAAGTCAATTAAAACATACTGACCTTCAAAATCTCTGATATTAACAGGTTTCCCATCGGGTGTATTTTGAACAAACTCCATGATTTTCTTTCCAATGGCGGTGCCATTGATTTGCATAAGTTTTTGCTGAGCCAGTTTTCCAAATTTTGTGTTTAGAAAGTTTTTATCTAAGTAACCTACTACTTCTTCTAATTCTGCCAGCGAAATATTAGGATTGTTATTAAATTCCTGATAAATAATATACCCACTTACAGGAGAAGCAGAGTGTGTTTGAATCATTTCTTTTAATGTTTTTTTGACATTTTGAGTTAGTTCTGTAAATTCTACTTGAGTTTGACTGACAGAAGTCGCTTCGTTTTTTTGCAGCGCTTCATTGTATCTTTGATATAAACTTTGTTGTTGAAGTCCAAAATTATTCATCATGCGCTTATATTCTGTGTAATACTCTTGTTCTTTTCCACCTTTTATCCTGGCATTATACAAAGAATCCTGATGAGTATTCACCATTATTTTTGATTGATCTATGAAAAAAGAAGTATTGGGAGCAGCAAGAGGATTTCTATCAAAGTTTAACCAGTACATATTGACTTCAGAGACTGTACCTTTAAATACAAAGGTGTTATTTTTAATATGCGTAGAGTCAGTTTTAAATTCATTATTCCATTTGTGATGTAAATATATTTTTGTGTACTTACTTCCTTTTATATCCCCTGTAATAGCATATTTTATAGTTGGTTGGGCGTGTAATGACAAAATAAGTAAGACACTCACTAATGTTATGCTGTAAAACGTCCGTAACATAAATTTTTTGGTAAAAATACAGCAAATAAATTCAATTGATATGGTTTTAGGATATTTTTACACCTCAATATAAAAAATAAACATGCCATTGGAAAAAACAATAAAAATTATCAGGATTTTTTATACTTTAAATTAAAAATAAAATTTGCAGTGATTTTTTAACATCCATAATTAAATAAATTTTTTATAAATTTGTGCTACAAAAATAAACTTATGAGAAAACCAATCTTTTTATTATTAGTAAGCAGTGTGATAATTGATAATGTTCGTGCCAAACAAATAGCTGAAACGCCTGAAAATATTTACTATTCATCATTTCAGAAAGCCTACAGTATTTATCCATCCGTACCAAAAGGTTTTTTGGAAGCGATAGCATACACTCAAACCCGCTTCTATCACTTAGACGGCAGTCAAAACAGTTGTACAGGCTTACCAAAAGCATTGACAGTAATGGGGCTAATAGAAGATGGGAAGAATTATTTTAGGGAAAACTTATTGAAAGTTTCATTGTTATCAGGCTTTTCGTTGAATGATATAAAGTACAATGTTGAAACTGCTGTCTTGGCGTACGCCGCTGCATTTCAAAAATTACAACAAGAAAAAAATATCTTTGGTACCAATCAATTGGAGCGATACAAAGAAGTATTAATAGAATTAAGCGAATTACCCTTATCCAATGATTTGATGAACGATTTTGCTATGCAATCACATTTGTATCAAATATATTGGTTTTTATCACTGCCTGAATTTCAAATAGCTTATCATTTTCCTGATTATACAATTGATATGAAAAACATATTCAAAGAAAATTATGCCTTATTAAGTGCCCACTATGTAAATATCACAGATGAAAGTATTTATACCAACGACGGAACAATGTATAAGATATCATCTGCACAACAAGTAAGTTCTCCAGATTATCCACCTGCTATATGGGATCCTGCAGCAAGTTGTAATTATTCATCGCGTGGCGGCACACCCATATCTGCGATAACTATACACGATACGGAGGGTTCTTATGCGGGCGCTATTTCATGGTTTAAAAATTGTGCATCCAGCGTATCTGCACACTATGTCTTGAGAAGCAGTGATGGGCAGATAACACAAATGGTACTGGAAGCCAATAAAGGATGGCATGTAGGAACAGAAAATCCTTATACCATTGGATTTGAACACGAAGGATATATAGCTACAGGATATAATTGGTACACCACTGCCATGTACATCTCGTCCGCAGATTTAGCAAGAGATATAACTAACAGCGGTTATGGTATTAATCCACTAAGAACTGGATTTTGGCCATGGTTATCCACTACAAATTATAGTTCTGCAGGCATACCTGGCGCCTGCACAAAAATAAAAGGACATCAGCACTATCCCAATCAAACACATACCGACCCAGGTCAATATTGGAACTGGGACAGATACTATAAATTAATCAATAATACTTATACACCTGTTACTTATACCACATCATCAGGTAATTTTTATGATAGCGGTGGCTCAGGAGGAAATTATTCTGATGACGAAAGAACGATTTACTTGTTTACCCAGTCAGGGGCTATAAATATATCTTTAAATTTTACTTCATTTAATTTAGAAAACACATGGGATTATTTGTATATCTATGATGGAGGATCTGTATGGTCACCCTTAGTGGGAAATTACACTGGCACTAATTCTCCCGGTAATATCTCTGTGAATAATGACTCTTTGCTGATAGAATTCCGAAGCGATTGCGCCACTACTAATACAGGATGGGCTGCTACTTATTCTATCACTTCATCAGGTACAGGTACAGACAATATAGCGCCTGCAACCGCCGTTTCTGCTCCATCTAATTGGGTAACCTCTAACTTTACAGCCAGCATCACAGATACAGATAATTCAGGTGGAAGTGGCATACAAAAAGGATACTATCAGGTCATTGATTACAATGGTTCTTATTGGGATGCCAACAGACAAAGAGGTTTTTTTGCTGATAATTTTGACAGTGCTTCTATTCGCCCGTATTGGAATGCTATAACAGGAACATGGGCACAATCAGGCGGCGCACTTATTCAATCTGACGAAGCCTCAGCCAATGCGGGAAATACCAATATTTATGCCTACCTTGACCAAACACTTTCTAACAGATATTTGTATGAATTTGAAATTAACTTAGATGGCACAGGCGCCAATAGAAGAGGAGGGTTTCATTTCTTTGCAGACAGCGGAAATACAAGCAATCGCAATAATTCGTATTTTGTCTGGTTTCGGTTAGATAATCAAAAGTTTCAATTGTATAAAACAGTAAATGATGTTTTTGGCTCTCCTGTAGTAGATATTCCACTGACTTTCTCTGCTAGCACATGGTACAATGTAAAAGTAGTTTATGATAGAACAACAGGAGAAATATGGACTTATTGGAACAACCAACTCATCAACAAATATACCGACCCATCTCCACTTGCTTCTACAGGAGGGAAATATGTATCTTTTAGAAGTGGCAAT
Source organism: bacterium (assembly GCA_027364695.1). Classification (GTDB taxonomy): domain Bacteria; phylum Bacteroidota; class Bacteroidia; order B-17B0; family Aurantibacillaceae; genus BPGX01. The sequence continues at coordinate 3,197 of DAHXOV010000314.1, read as the reverse complement.
GCAGTCATGAGTATCAACCAATTAAAAATATATCGTTCAAGAATATCAGGCAATATAGCTGTGCTGGTAGGAGCAGGAAATACAGATATAAGATACCAAAATCCTAATCCATCTACACCATCAGGACGCATCAAATCCATTGCCCAAGATAATGCAGACAATATATCCGGCATTGTATATCAGGATGTCAATGTAGATTGGACGCCGCCCTCTTCACCTTCTCCCGTAAATGATGGAACCACTACCGATATAAGTGTAGCTTGTACCAAAGATAGCATGAGTGCTAACTGGGGGACATCAACAGACCCCAATTCAGGATTAACGCAATACTGGTATTCAGTGGGCACTTCGGCAGGAGCAAGCAATGTGATGAACTGGACCAACGCATGGGCAAATACTATCATCACTACTAACATACCTGGCTTAACACATGGCACTATGTATTATTTCAATGTTATAGCAGAAAACGGTGCTAGCTTACAAAGTGCTGTAATGAGTAGCAATGGACAAATAGCAGATACAAGCTGCGTAAGCACAGGTATTTCAAATCTGTTAGCCAATTTACCCACTGTGTTGATTTACCCTAATCCAGCTAAAGACAACATACAAATCAGCCATCATAACATTTTTGATATAGAGATTTTTGATGCGCTTGGGTCAAAAGTACATCATACTAAGCAGGTAAATAAAAAATTAAACTTGAACATAAGCGAGTGGGCAAGTGGCGTTTATTTCATTAGCATAAAAGATAAAGATGGAAATGGATTTTTAGGAAAATTGATAAAAGAGTAAACAAGTAGAAAACAATCTTTCAATGAGCCGCCACCATCAAAATAAAACATCATAAAAAATTTTGCTCATATGAATTGTTTTTATTATATTTGCCACCAACTTAAAAAAGTAAAATTATGAAAAAACTTAAATTATTAGTCATGGCAGGTATTGTAGCGGCCACTGCAGTATCCTGTAAAAAAGACAGAAATTGTGAATGTACTACAACGGCTAGTGGCTTTTCCGGAACTTCAACTGTTACCCTAATCAAGGTAACTAAAAGGCAGGCAAAAGACATTTGCGTATCAACAACAGAGTACGATAGCAATGGACAACAAACATCCAAAACAGATTGCAAACTAAAATAATTATTAACCTAAAAAAATTACAACTATGAAAAAAACAATGTTAGTATTATCGGTAGTGGCGCTCTTCAGTGCTTGTAAAAAAGATTATACCTGTGAATGTACAACATCACCAGGAAATAGCGTAGATAAGCACACCATAAATGCTGTATCCAAATCAAGAGCAAAAGCCAATTGTGTAAGTTCCTCTTTTGAAGACAATGGAACTAAAATAGAAACAAATTGTACTTTGAAATAAAAATTTATTAACCTAAAAAAAATACAATCATGAAAAAAACAATATTAGTATTATCGGTAGTGGCACTCTTCAGTGCTTGTAAAAAAGATTATACCTGTGAATGTACAACATCACCAGGAAGTAGCGTAGATAAGTACACCATTAAAAGCGCTACCAAAAGACAAGCAAAAGCCAATTGTTACAGTAGTTCTTATGATGTATCAGGCACAAAAATAACTCAAGATTGCAAACTAAAATAGCTGGAGAATTTTATTAGTCAATAGAAAGCCCCACAAGTGGGGCTTTTTTTATTATACTTAATCGGATTATTACACACTTTTCATTGAATAAAATAACCATCAATTATCCCCTTTCATGATGAAACACCTTTATCCTGTGTATAAATTACTATTTTATTAAACTACCCATCTAAATATAACCAATATCCTTTATGTATTTTTTATTAAACTTGCCACTCCAATACGATGGTCCCATAGTTCAATGGATAGAATAGAGGTTTCCTAAACCTTTGATCCAGGTTCGATTCCTGGTGGGACTACCACTGCTTCATGTTTCATTCTAATTTTCTTATTTTGTGAATTTTAATCCTTATCATATATTCCAAATACGCTCCGAAAAAGCATTTAATCAATGGGCTTTAACCGTTTTTCATTATCAATATCAACAAAACAAAGTTTATCAATCATTTGTCAATCACATATTCAGAAATCATCCATTGCGTTTTCAAGAAATAAGTCATTACGCTCAAATCCCATTTCTGCCCATAGATTTTTTCAAGACACAGCATGTTGTTTCTTTTAATATTTATAAAAACACACCTTACTTTATAAGCAGCGGTACTACTCAACCAACATTATCAAAACACTATATATCAGATGAAAATTTATATAAACACGCTATCTTAAATGGTTTTGAAAAATTTTATGGGTCAGCAAAGGATTATTTATTTATCTTTTTACTCCCTGCAGAGCAAGAAAGACCGCATTCGTCTCTTATATTCATGGCAAAGTATTTACAGTCTATATCAAAGCACAAAGAAAGCGGCTTTTATATGAATCATCTAAATGACTGCAAGCAACTTATTCAGAAGCATCTACAGCAAAATACCAAAATTTTTATTTTAGGGTTAAGTTACGCTTTACTTGATTTTTCTGAATTAAAAATTCAACTCAACAAGAATACAATTGTAATGGAAACAGGTGGTATGAAGGGAAAAAGAGAAGAACTTCCAAAAAATATATTTCATACTATTCTAAAAAAAAAATTAGGTATATCTAACATTCACAGCGAATATGGAATGACAGAACTATTATCTCAAGCCTATTCTAAACAAAACGGATTGTTTTACTGCCCATCATGGATGAAAGTATTAGTAAGAGAAATGGATGATCCTCTTGCCATCTATTCTAATAACAAACAAGGAATGATCAATATTATAGATTTAGCGAATGTGCATACTTGTTCATTCATTGCTAGCTCAGATATAGGAAAATTACATTCTGACAGTGGATTTGAAGTGATTGGTCGCAGCGATTTTTCTGATATAAGAGGATGTAATCTCATGTATCAATAAAAATATCCAAGGGCAGTTATTAAAAATTAAAAAAACACCTCACTTTTTCTTAAAAGATAATATAAAGTTTCTTGTATATTCCGATAACACCAATTCCCCACTAATGGCAGCTCTTTCTATCAGAAATTTATTCCAATCTTCTGTACCTTCCCAAAATATTTCTTTGAGTCGCTTCATGGCATCAGGGCTACTGTTAGATAATTGCACAGCTAATTTTTCTATAGCGGCATCCATCTCTTCAGAGGTGTTA
>DAHXOV010000307.1 GCA_027364695.1 bacterium | reverse complement strand
GGGTAAAGCATTGCCCGATTCGGGTGCGGCTTCTTTGCCTGAAAGGATGGTTTGCCCTACTTTTAATCCTTGTGGTGCAATGATATATCTTTTTTCTCCATCTTTATATACAAGAAGTGCTATCCTTGCAGATCTGTTAGGATCGTATTCAATGGATTTTACGGTAGCAGGAATGCCATCTTTGTCTCTCTTAAAATCAATAATACGATACATTTTTTTATGCCCGCCACCGATGTAGCGCATGGTCAATTGCCCTTGATTATTTCTTCCTCCTGTGGCTTTTTGAGGAATAAGTAATGTTTTTTCTGGCTGATTGGTCGTTATATCCGAAAAATCTGATATGACTTTGTATCTGAGTGTGGGCGTAATTGGTCTAAATTTTTTCAATCCCATAATTCTTGGTTTTATTTTTAATTAAACATTTGCATATATATCAATATGATGTCCATCTTTTAGTGTAAGGATGGCTTTTTTATATCTATTTACTCTTCCAACAGCTAATCCTTTTGTAGTGTTCCTCGTTTTTACTTTACCGATGTATTGTTGAGTATTTACATTTTCTACTTTCACGTTATAAAGGTGTTCTATGGCTTCTTTTATTTGATGTTTGTTTGCTTTCTTGTCCACAATAAAAGCGTATTGTTTTAATTTTTCAGCTATCTGTATATATTTTTCAGTAATAATGGGCTTGATGATTATTTCTGTAATTACTTTCATACTATTTTATTTTAAGAGGATGGATTCAATGATTGGTAAGGCGCCTTCTGTAATGATTAGGTTATCAGCATTTAATATATCATAAGTGTTGATATCTGATGCAGGGATGAGTTTTGTTTTTTCAATGTTACGGGATGCTAAGTAGGTGTTTGTATCTTTATTGGGTAAAATGAGCAAGGTTTTTTTATTTATCAGGTTAAAGTTCTTCAATAAATCAATAAATTGTTTGGTTTTAGCTTGTTCAAAAGTGAAATTCTCTACCACTGTAAGGGTATTTTCCTTTACTTTGTATGACAAAGCAGAAATTCTTGCTGTTGCTTTTACTTTTTTGTTAATGGGCATGCTGTAATCCCTTGGTCTAGGTCCAAAAACGGTTCCGCCTCCTACAAATATTGGTGCATTCATTGATCCGTGTCTTGCATTACCTGTGCCTTTTTGGCGGTACAGTTTCTTTTTGGTACGATTTACCTCGCTTCTTTCCTTTGTTTTGTGCGTGCCTTGTCTTTTATTAGCTAAAATAGATTTTACATCAAGGTAAATGCAGTGATCATTTGGGTCGGCTAAATATATATTATCAGATAATTCTGCTGTTTTACCTGTTGATTTTCCATTAATATTAAAAACATCTGTTTTCATTTCCTTAATTTTTATTTTTCTATTAATACATAAGCGTTTTTAGAACCTGGTACATTGCCTTTGATAATTATAATATTTTTATCTGGCATGACTTTAATAACTTCTAAGTTTTGAATTTTTCTGCGAGCGTTTCCCATTCTTCCTGCCATACGCAATCCTCTGAGTACTCTTGAGGGGTCAGAAGATGCGCCCACAGAGCCTGGTGCCCTTTCTCTGTCATGCTGACCATGTGATCTGGCGCCTACTCCACTAAAGCCATGTCTTTTTACTACACCTTGAAATCCTTTTCCTTTTGTACTACCTACTACCTCTACATATTCACCTTCCGAAAATATGGTTACATCAATCGTATCGCCTAAATTCTTTTGTTCATCAAATTTGAATTCTGCCAATTTTCTTTTTGGAGTAGTTCCTGCTTTTTGAAAATGTTTAAGAAGCGCTTGTGGGGTGTGTTTTTCTTTTTTTTCATCAAAAGCTAATTGAAGTGCGGCATAGCCATCTTTTTCAGATGTTTTTACCTGAGTTACTATGCAAGGACCTGCTTGAATAACGGTACATGCAACATATTTGCCGTTTTTATCGTACAAGCTGGTCATTCCTAATTTTTTTCCTATGATTCCTGACATGGTTTTTAAGTTTTAAACTTTAATATCTACTTCTACTCCGCTGGGGAGTTCTAATTTCATCAGCGCATCTACTGTTTTTGAAATAGATGATGATGAATATATATCTATCAATCTTTTATATGTAGCATATTGAAATTGATCTCTTGATCTTTTATTCACATGGGGAGAGCGAAGAACAGTAAAAATCTTTTTATGGGTGGGCAATGGAATAGGTCCGCTCACTATTGCTCCTGTTGATTTGACTGCTTTCACTATTTTTTCTGCTGATTTATCAATCAGGTTATGATCGTATGATTTAAGTTTAATTCTAATTTTTTGGCTCATATTTATTAGTTTATACTTTTTCTGTTTTTCCTTTTGCTTTAGCAATGACTTGTTCTGCTAAACTTGATGGTACTTCTGCATAATGAGAAAATTCCATTGTAGAGGTTGCCCTTCCTGATGTTAATGTTCTCAATTGAGTTACATAACCAAACATTTCAGACAGCGGAACCAATGCTTTTATCACTTGCGAATTGCCTCTGCTATCCATTCCTAATATCTGTCCTCTTCTTCTGTTTAAATCTCCTACTACATCTCCCATATTTTGTTCGGGAGTAAGTACTTCTACTTTCATAATTGGCTCTAAAAGTGCTGGCTTACATTTTGGTAATGCTTCTCTGAATGCTTGTTTGGCGCATATTTCAAATGAAAGAGAGTCAGAATCAACAGAGTGGTAAGAGCCGTCTGTCAATATCACTTTCATGCTTTTTACAGGATAACCAGCCAGTACTCCATTACCCATAGAAGCACGGAACCCTTTTTCAACAGATGGAATATATTCTCTTGGGATATTTCCTCCTGTAATTTTATTCAAAAACTGTAGTTCTCCTTCAAATCCTTCATCTACAGGACCTATTTCCACTAGTATATCAGCGTATTTACCTCTACCACCTGTTTGTTTTTTGTATAATTCTCTGTGCTGTATGGTAGATGTTAGGGCTTCTCTGTATGCGACTTGGGGCGCACCTTGATTGACTTCTACTTTAAATTCTCGTCTTAATCTGTCAATAATAATATCTAAGTGTAACTCGCCCATTCCACTAATTACTGTTTGTCCTGATTCTTCGTCGGTATGTACACGGAATGTAGGGTCTTCTTCGGCCAGTTTGTTAAGTGCAACACCCAGTTTATCCATATCCCCTTGGGTTTTGGGTTCTATTGCCAATCCAATCACTGGTTCAGGAAATTTCATTGCTTCAAGTACGATGGGGGTTTTTTCGTCACAAAGGGTATCGCCTGTTTTAATGTCTTTGAATCCAACTGCTGCGGCTATATCTCCTGCTTCAACAAATTCAATTGGGTTTTGTTTATTAGCATGCATTTGAAAAAGACGGGAAATTCTTTCTTTATTTCCAGATCTGGAATTGTACACATAAGATCCTGCTTCTAATCTACCTGAATAGGCTCTAAAATAGGCTAATCTTCCTACAAAGGGGTCGGTTGCAATTTTGAATGCGAGCGCACAAAAGGGTTGTTTGAGTTCTGGTTTTCTTATTATTTTTTCTTCGGTATCAGGATTAATTCCTACAATATCTGGTTTATCTAGTGGAGATGGAAGTAACTCGCACACGTAGTCCAACATGGTTTGCACACCCTTGTTTTTAAAAGCGGTACCACAAAGCATTGGCACTATTTTGTTGGCGACAGTGGCTTTTCTGAGTGCGTCTAGTATTTCTCTTTCTGTTATAGAGTTTGGATCGGCAAAATATTTTTCCATCAAGGTATCATCGAATTCTGCTACAGATTCTAATAGTTTTTCTCTATACATTTTTGCTTCCTCTATCATGTCTTCAGGAATGGGAATTACTTCATAGGTCATTCCTAGGTCCTGTTCATTCCATATAATTCCTCTGAAATTAACGAGATCAACCACTCCTCTGAATTTATCTTCTGCTCCTATGGGTAGCTGAAGTGGTACAGCGTTTCCTCCAAGCATTTCTTTGACTTGCTTCACCACATTCAAGAAATCAGATCCTTGTCTGTCCATTTTATTTACGAAGCCGATACGATTAACGTCATAATTATCAGCCAGCCGCCAGTTGGTTTCTGATTGTGGTTCTACTCCGTCTACTGCGGAGAATAAGAACACAAGTCCATCTAATACTCTTAAAGATCGGTTTACTTCTACGGTAAAATCGACATGGCCTGGTGTGTCTATAATATTGATTTTGTATTTGTTTCCTCTATAATTCCAATAGCATTTTGTAGCTGCTGCTGTAATGGTGATACCTCTTTCTTGTTCTTGTACCATCCAGTCCATAGTAGCTGCTCCTTCATGTACTTCTCCTATTTTGTAGTTAACGCCTGTATAATATAAGATTCGCTCGGTAGTAGTTGTTTTACCTGCATCTATATGAGCGGCAATGCCTATGTTTCTTGTAAATTTAAGGTCTGACATAAATTAATTAAAATTTAAAGTGAGCGAATGCTTTATTAGCTTCAGCCATTTTATGTGTATCTTCTTTCTTTTTGAATGCACCGCCTTCTTCTTTGAATGCAGCAATGATTTCGGCAGCTAATTTTTCTGCCATTGATTTTTCATTTCTGTTTCTTGCAAATTGAGTGAGCCATTTCATTGCCATAGATGTTTTTCTTTCCTGTCTAATTTCAGAAGGGATTTGATAGGTAGCACCACCTATTCTTCTTGATCTTACTTCAATTTGTGGTGTTACATTATTTAATGCTTTAAGGAATACATCTAATGCAGAATCGTTTGTTTTTTTTGCTACGATAGCTAGTGAGTCATGAAAAATTTTTGTGGCTAGTTGTTTTTTGCCGCTTAGCATCAAGTTATTTATAAATTTAGTTACCACTGTATTGTTGTAAACTGGGTCAGGTAACACTTCTCTTTTTTTTGCTCTGGCTTTTCTCATAATGAAATATTTTTTTAATCAGAAATTATTTTTTTGCTTTTGCTTCTTGCCCTGGTTTGGGTTTTTTGGCGCCATATTTGGAACGTTGTTGTTTTCTACCCTCTACACCTGCACAATCTAATGTGCCTCTTACAATGTGATACCTCACCCCTGGTAAATCTTTTACACGACCGCCTCTAACCAGCACAATGGAGTGCTCTTGTAAATTATGACCTTCTCCTGGAATGTATGCTATCACTTCTTCTTTGTTAGTGAGTCTTACTTTAGCTACTTTTCTCAATGCTGAGTTGGGTTTCTTAGGGGTTGTGGTATACACTCTTGTGCATACGCCTCTTCTTTGAGGAGAGGAGTGCAACGCAGCTGATTTGCTTTTTGTTGTTACTTTTTTTCTCTCTTTCCTTACTAGTTGTTGTATGGTAGGCATTTCGCTGATTTTTTGAATTATAGTTTCTTAAAAAAGGACGGCAAATATAAGTATAAGTATTCTAATCCTCCAAATTTTTTTTATTATTATTTTAAATTATTTTTTCTGTTTGTTTTTTGTTCAGTATATTGAACATAAAGGATTTATAATTCAGCGTTTCTTTTCTTCATCCACTGTAATTACTTTAACAGGTAGGTGGTGGCAACAAATAAAAATTTAAACAGATGAGTTCAATCTTTCTACGTTTTTCTGATTTTTTTCTAAGGCAATTTTATTTGTGATTTAAAACGAAAAACCCTACTGTGCAATCACAGTAGGGTTTTTCAGAATTTTATGCGATAACGATTTAATGTTGTATAATGATTTTTTCTGTTAGAATCTTTCCTTGTTTGTCTTCTATTCTGATGAAATAAGAGCCGTTGCTTATTGATGAGCAATCTATGTTTTTATCTTTTGTTTCTTTCAGTATTTTTCCTGAAACATCAATGATTTGAATGTTTTTAATGGCAGTATTACCATGTATTTCTACAGATAAAATATCTTTTACAGGGTTGGGTAATACGTTTATTTTGATGTCATGATTTTTGATATTATTATTGGCAGATAAGATTTGATAGTTGCTATTAATGGTAACGGTGGTTTGTACAGATGGGGAGCCTAGTGTAGAAGAGAGAGTGGATTCTTGTACTGTTAACAATGACCAGTTATTGTTAGGATTAGGGAAGTTTGAATAACTGGGCGCATAATAATCATATTGATTTACTGTCAGTGTACCCTGTATAAAAGAGACCGTGAAAGTCATGTTTTGTTGAGTTTGTACTCTCATAACATTAGCATAGCTCATTCCGCCTGGTACTGCCAGTGTGCCTGTAGCATTGGCTGTAAAACTGCTTGTTCCAGTAAAGTTGCCATTATTTCCCATCGCGTATATTGTTCCTGCTATAGTACCTGTGCTAGTGGTACCTAATCCCATTGGATAAATACCAAGTATAGCTGGAGATGAATAATTAAGCATTATAGGATATCCTCCTACGAATAAGGAGCCGCCATAAAATTCTAACTGATTGCTTTGTGAGTTGAAAAAAATGTTGTTGGTACCTGTTTGTACAGCTACATTGGCAGATGGGTAGGCAGCAGCGCTACCTGTAGAAGCTACTGTAACGCCTTGGCTGGTGTTGGACCCTGGGTAAATACTTAAACCACTAAAACCAAAAGTGTTGCCTGAACCAGGATTACCTAAGCTAGGAGGTAAGCTGGCAGGATCTGCGTATTGGAATGAATATGAATCTCCCACAGCAGGAGCATGAGTATTTTGATCAAGGGTTTGAGCATTGACAAAATAAATACCTGCAACGATACTTGCTACTAATAAACTAAACTTTTTCATAATTTGTCATTTTTAATGTTAATGGTTGAGTGGTGCAAAGATATGAAATAATCTTTTCAAATTAAAATTTTTTCAAACTAAATTAGGCGATGTTTTGTTGGTAAGGTAGATGCATGGTGAATGATTTCTAGTGTTCGTTCTACCATCTTATTTGGTGATATACCACATTCTTCGTATAGTTCTATTGGTTCTCCATGTTCTATAAATTTATCGGGCACACCCATTCGTACAAGTTTATTTTTGTAATTATTTTCTGCCATAAATTCCAGCACGGCACTTCCTAATCCACCAATAATAGTTCCATCTTCTACTGTAATGATAATTGAATATTTATTCAATGCTTCGTGTAATAGGTTTTCATCTAAGGGTTTTACAAATCTTATATCATAGTGTGCAGGAAAAATGCTGTGTTTGTTTTCTAATTCATGAATGGCATCTAATACAAAGTTGCCAATGTGTCCAATAGTAATAAAACAAATATCTTTTCCATCTCTTAGTTTTCTGCCTTTTCCTATTTCGATTTTCTCAAATGGTTTTTTCCAGTCGATGATTACACCATTTCCGCGTGGATAGCGGATGCTAAAAGGGAGGCTTACTTCGTCTGATGCAGCAGTGTACATCATATTTCTCAGTTCTACTTCATTCATAGGTGATGCAACTATCATGTTGGGAATACATCTAAAATACGCTAAATCAAAGGTTCCATGATGGGTTGGACCATCAGCGCCTACGAGGCCACCTCTATCCAAGCAAAAAATAATTTTTAATTTTTGCAATGCCACGTCGTGTATCATCTGATCGTAAGCTCTTTGCATAAAAGAAGAGTAGATATTACAAAAAGGAATGTATCCTTGTGCAGCAAGTCCTGCACTGAAAGTAACAGCGTGTTGTTCGGCTATTCCTACATCAAATGCTCTTTCGGGCATTGCTTTCATCATAATACTGAGTGAACAGCCTGTGGGCATAGCTGGTGTAATTCCTACAATTTTTGGATTTTTTTCTGCTAATTCTACTATTGTGTATCCAAATACGTCCTGATATTTGGGTGGTTGTGGTGCTGGTGGAATTACCTTTATCAGTTCACCGGTATCTTTATTAAAGAGTCCAGGTGCGTGCCATAAAGTTTCGTTTCCCTCTTCAGAAAATTTGTATCCTTTGCCTTTTTTCGTAAGTACATGTAAAAGTTTCGGACCTGGAATATTTTTTATATCTTGTAATACTTGTGTGAGGCGAATAACATCGTGTCCATCTACGGGTCCAAAGTAACGGAACTGAAGCGATTCAAAAAGATTGCTTTGTTTAAGTAATGAAGTTTTAATAGCATTTTCAATTTTGGATGCAATATCTTGTGTGATAGGACCTAATTTTTTGAGTTTCCCCAGCCAGTTCCATATTTCATCTTTGAGTTTATTGTAAGTGTATGAAGTTGAAATATCCAATAAATAATCCTTTAGGGCGCCTACATTTGGGTCAATACTCATTTGGTTATCATTCAGTATTACCAGCATGTTGGCTTTAAGATGTCCTGCATGATTCAATGCTTCAAAAGCCATTCCAGCAGTCATTGCACCATCTCCTATTACTGCAATATGATGTTTATCTTTGATATTTGATAGTTTAGACGCTATTGCCA
>DAHXOV010000303.1 GCA_027364695.1 bacterium | reverse complement strand
CTCTGTGTCCGTGATGCATTTTGTATGTAGAGATGCCAAGAGAGCTGGAGAGTAGTTGATGTCCTAAGCATATTCCAAATATAGGAATGTCTCTTTGGATGAGTTGTTGAATAACTTGTATTTGTTGTTTCATGACAGCTGGGTCGCCTGGTCCGTTAGATAACATGATACCATCTGGTTGAACAGAGAGAATATCATTGGTGGTAGCGTTGTGTGGAAATACTTTTAAGTAAGCATTTCTTTGAGAGAGGTGTCGGAGAATATTTTGTTTTACGCCATAATCAATAACGCTAATTTTAAACTGAGGGTTGGAACAGGGTATTTCATATTGTTGATCGGTAGATACTTTTGAAGAGAGTTCTAATCCTTCCATTCTGGGTGTCTGGGATAGTAATTTTTTGAGTTCAGATAAATCAGCTATTTCTGATGAAATAATGACATTCATAGCGCCTTTGCTTCGGATATGTCTTACAATAGAACGGGTATCTACATCGCTTACTGCCACGATTTTATTTTGTACAAAGAAATCCTGTAATGAAAAAGAGGATGCGGGACGGCTGTGTATGTTGCTAATATTTTTGCATATCAATCCAGCTATTTTGATACTGTTACTCTCGCTTTCGTCGTGGGTAATGCCGTAGTTTCCAATATGAGCATTTGTCATTACCACCATTTGCCCGTAATAAGAGGGGTCGGTAAATACTTCCTGATAGCCAGTCATTCCTGTATTAAAACATATTTCTCCTGTTGCTGTGCCTGTGAAGCCAGCGGCATATCCTCTATAAATAGTGCCATCTTCAAGAAGTATAATGGCAGATTCTTTTTTTTGGTATTTGAGTTGCATAATCTATAGTGATTTTAATTTTTGAATGATGTTGGTTGTAGAATAGCCTTCTAAAAGTGGAATGATTTCTACTTTTCCTCCATAGGATTGCACAAAGTCGGCACCAACGATGGTTTGAATATTGTAGTCGCCTCCTTTGACCAGAATGTCAGGGCGAACCATCTGGATCAGAGAGAATGGTGTATCTTCATCAAAAATACAGATATAATCTACACAGATAAGAGAGGCAAGGACTTCTGCTCTTGCTTGTTGAGGATTGACAGGTCGTTCTGTCCCTTTATTAAGCATTTGAACAGAGGCATCTGAATTGAGTCCTAAGATGAGCATGTCGCCCTTACTTCTTGCATAGTTAAGATAATAAGCGTGTCCTGAGTGAAATATATCAAAACAGCCATTGGTAAATACAATCTTTTTATTAAAAAAATGATGGGTATTAGCAATTTTTTCAAGTTCTTCTTTTGGAACAATTTTCTTTTTTATGATTTCATGAAATTGGTTCATTAGCCTCTTTTTTATTGTGAATGATGGGGAGTAAAATAAAGGATAATCCTCCTAAAAATAAAATAAGTATAAATTGAGTTCCCCAAATCAGCCATGGGAAGGTAACCGCCGGGGCATTTTGTATATTGTAAAACAAGAGTAGTTCGGTGATGAGAAAATGATAGGAACCAATGCCCCCTGGTGTTACTATAACGCCAATGGTACCGAATAGAAACAGGATCATCATTTTCATTACTCCTAAATGTTTTGTTTCGTCCAGAGCAAGGGAACAGGTGTACATAGACAGGAAATAAAGAATCCATATACCGATGCTCCAGAGCCAGAAAGCAAAAGGTCTTTTTATTTTATGAATGTTGAGCATAGGTTGTGTAAGGTTTTTAATAACAAAAAGTATTTTAGTAAAAAAAGAAGCAGATGATTTGTTTGGACGGAGTTTTTTATTGATTATCCATAGTAATATGACTACAAGCGTGAAAAGGATAGATGAGATGAGCAGTTGTTGAGTAGAAAATTTTTGAGATATAGGATGAAGAATGTATGTATTGAGCAAAGTTTGAATATCTTGATATTGAAAGAATAGAATGAAGAGGAAAACGATAAACATGAGAAGAAGGTCTATTATTCTTTCTGCAAGAACAGTACCAAGAGCAGTATCAAATGGTATTTTGTTATATTTAGATACGATGGCACAGCGGGATACTTCGCCCATTCTTGGTAATCCATAATTAGCTAAATAGCCTATAAAGACAGATGCACTGGCGGTAAATAAATCTGTTTTATAGTTGTAATTTTCTAATAAATAATTCCAACGATAGGCTCTTACGATATGACTAAAGAAGGTGATAAGTAAGGAGAGGCTTATCCATAATATATTTGTGTTCTGAAAAGTGATGAGCAGGTCCTTAGGTGATATATTGGTTTTTCGAAAAGACAAGTAAATAAGCAGGATTCCGATGGCGAGAAGTATTATGTATTGAATAAATTTTTTGAGTTTTTTATTCACAGGATTACTTTGATGAGAGTTGGTTGGTTTTAGTGTCTGGAAAGATAATTTTGGGTTTAAATTTTTTTGCTTCCTCTTGGTTCATCCATGTATAGGAGAGGATGATAACCACATCGCCGATATTAAATTTCAGGGCGGCAGGACCATTGAGGCATATTATGCCACTGGCTTTTTTACCTTTAATAACATAAGTAATTATTCTCTCGCCATTTCTTTTATTAAGAACATGAACTTGTTCATTTTCTATCAGGTTGGCAGCGTCTATAAGGTCTTCATCTATAGTAATGCTTCCGATGTAATCCGGTTCTGCTTGTGTAACGGTAACACAATGTATTTTTGACTTTAGTACTCCTATCAGCATATCTTTAAAAATAAGCCGTGTAAAGTTGAATAAAAGTATTTGATTTAGCAAGCGTGAATTTATAGCCTTATGAAAATCAAGAGTAAAGAAATTCTGATTAGAAAGAAGTTTTCATTTTTGGTAAAATCATTTGTTTCATTCAACAGATCTTGGGTGGATCAGACAAAATTTGATATTGAAAAATTTATTGATATGAAATAAAATAAATATATTTGGCCAAAAATTCAGTGTGGGGAGAAAGATTGCAATATCACAATCCAATTATATTCCATGGAAAGCTTATTTTGACAACATAGCAT
>DAHXOV010000298.1 GCA_027364695.1 bacterium | reverse complement strand
GGCTTATCTTTTATTAAAGCTCTTGCTAGCGCTAATCTTTGTCTTTGCCCGCCTGATACATTGATGCCTCTTTCTCCTATCATCGTATGATATTGCTGAGGCCAACTCATTATGGTATCATGGATTTCTACTTTTTTACATACTTCTATTACTATATTTATGTTGCTATTTTTTTCAGGGAAAGTAATGTTGTTCAAAACGCTGTCATTAAATAAAAAAGCGTCTTGTGGAACATAGGCAGCATTACTCCGCAATAAATGCAAATGATGTTGTTTTATATTTTTTCCATCTATTAATATTGCTCCATTATCTGTGTCATAAAATCTAAGTAATAATTGAAAAACAGTGCTTTTGCCTGCGCCCACTTTTCCACATATTCCAAGTACTTCTCCTTTTTTTACTTGAAACGATATGTTGTCTAATGCTTTTATATGACTTTCTTTATAGGTAAATTCAGCATTTCTAAATTCAATATTTCCAATAATCTGATAGGAATGATGGGTTTCATTCAAAATAGTTGGTTGAATATTCAATAGTTCATTGATTCTCTTTTGAGAGGCGGCTGCTCTTTGTATAAGAGCACTTACCCAACCCAATGCCATAAATGGCCATGTGAGCCGATATACGTACATTACAAATTCTGTAATGTTACCTGGCTCCAATTCTTTTTTCATCAATAAAATACTTCCCATCCAAACAGCAATAATAATTCCTGTACCTACTACCAACACCATCAGTGGTTGGAATAATGATTCTACTTTTCCTAAATTTACAAATTGGGACGCATACTCCTGATTATGCTCTTGTAATTTTTTTTCAAAAAAAATTTCTTTGCCGTGTACTTTTATCAATCTGATAAATGAAACACTTTCTTGCACAAAAGTGGTAATTGCTGATAGTTTTTCTTGAACGTTTATACTTAATAAATGAATGCGCGTGCTCAATTGAAATATAGCCCATGAAAATAAAGGTAAGGGCAAGAAAATACAGAGGGTTAATAAAGGACTCACACTCAACATAAAAAACAATACTGATACTACGGTTACCATTACATTCACCAAGTACATAATAGCAGGTCCTGTAAACATTCTTACTCTACCCACATCCTCATTAATTTTATTCATTAAATCGCCTACATTCTGCATCTTCAAAAATTGTTTGTCCATTTTTTCTAAATGATAGTACAGATCGTTTTTTTGTTCATATTCAATATGTCTGCTAGATACAATGATTGTCTGACGCATTAAAAACATAAACAATCCACTTATCATCGATAAAGCTAACAGATAAAAAAGATAAATCAAAAAAATTTCATGATTAAAATGATGATGGTGGATATTGAATACAATTTCATTGGTTGCCTTTCTTACAATGACGGCTTGGTAGTTGGCAAACAGAGATGACAAGCTGACAAAAATAATTCCTAATACATAATACCATTTGTACAGAAAAAAATATTTTTGAAGAGCAATAAAATTTTTCACGCTGCTAATGTAGATATTTTTACGTTCCATAAGTGAAGACTTGTATTGTCTTAGATACATTAACAAAGATTATGAGCCATGTAGTTTTATTACCATCATTCATTTGCCTATATTTACAGGCAAAATTTTTAGCATGCATCGTTTAGTTTTTATCTCTCTTCTTGTATTGCATTTATTTCAATCTTCTGTTTTTTCTCAGGAAATACCGGCACACTTCAAAATATCTGCGCATCCAGTTTCTAATGATACTTATAAAATTTTATTTCAGGTAAATATAGATGACACCTGGCATATTTATTCCATTCATCAAAATCCTGATGATGGACCACAACCTACGGTTATTAAATTTGACAAATCTGATGATTATGAACCAGTAGGAAATTTACAACAAAGTAAAGGTATTAAAGAGATGGACAAAGTGTTTGGCGTAGAAGTAGAGTATCTTTTAAAGAAAGCCGAGTTTTGGCAAAATATCAAAGTGAAAAAAAGCGGAAAAATAAAAGTCACCGGAATATATGAGTATCAAGCATGTACCGACGATAAGTGTGTATTTCCTCCTGCCGATATTTTTGAAATTATCCTCAATGCCGATATTGTTTCTGAACATAAAGATACTGTTCAAAAAAAAGAAGAACCCTCCACCGCTATTGCCACCCAGCATTCAGACAGCACTCAATTCAATCATTCTATATTATCATCTATACCATCTGTAAAAAATAATCAACTCAATAACGTTACAGATAATTCATCAAGATGGATGATTTTTATACAAGGTTTTTTGGGAGGTTTTGCTGCTCTGCTCACACCTTGTGTGTTCCCACTCATTCCTATGAATATCAGTTTTTTTACCAAAAGACACAAGGATAGAAAAAAATCTATGAAGGAAGCGTTTTTTTATTCATTGAGCATTATTATTATCTATCTTGCACTGGGTATTTTTGTAACATTGATTTTTGGTGCAAGTGCCTTAAATGACCTTTCTACTAATGTATGGTTCAATTTAGTATTTTTTGCGATGCTACTCATTTTTGGTTTTTCTTTTTTAGGTGCTTTTGAAATTAATATGCCATCATCACTTGTCAATAAAATGGATAATTTGAGTAATAAAGGTGGTTTTATAGGTATATTCTTTATGGCATTTACATTGGCATTAGTATCTTTTTCTTGTACAGGACCTATAGTAGGAACATTACTGGTGCAAACGGCCAGCACAGGTCAAATTCTAAATCCTGCGATTGGCATGTTTGGCTTTTCGTTAGCCCTTGCATTGCCCTTTGGGGTATTTGCCGCATTTCCATCTTGGATGAAATCACTTCCAAAATCAGACAGTTGGCTCAATGCTGTAAAAGTAACACTTGGGTTTATTGAAATAGCATTTGCTTTAAAATTTGCCTCCAATGCAGACCTGGTAGTACAGGCGGGCGTACTTACACGCGAAGTATTTTTAGCAGTATGGATAGCTATCTTTACCTTACTTGCATTTTATTTATTGGGATTTTTCAAGACACATCACGATGGTGAAGTCAGATACTTATCTGTTACTCGTCTTATGTTTGCTACTTTTTCTCTTAGTTTTACTCTTTATATGCTACCTGGGTTGTGGGGCGCACCGCTTAATTTAATTAGTGGAATCTTACCACCACTTGAATACTCAGAGTCTCCACATGGATTTATGAACCATCCGAACAATCTGATAGCATCACAAAATAATCTTGCATTACCTGAGGGGGCTGAGATCAATAAACATGGCATTATACATTTCAAAAATAATTATGAAAAAGCATTGGAATATGCCAAAAAAGTAAATAAGCCATTGATGGTAGATTTTACAGGGCATGCTTGTGCTAATTGTAGGAAAACGGAGGATTTTATATGGCCATACGAAGAAGTAAAAAACATATTGAATAACGAAGTCGTCCTTGTTTCACTTTATGTAGATGATAAAAGATCTTTACCAGAAGACCAATACTTTGAGGCAGAATGGTACGGTAGAAAAAGAAAAATCACTACCATAGGCGATAAATACAAATACATGCAAGAAACAATATATAATCAAAGCAGTCAACCGCTTTATGTTTTATTAGATCACAATGAAAATATTCTCACCGATGTACGCGGGTATCATCCTGATAAACAAGCCTACCTCCTGTGGTTAAAAATCGGTATAGAAAAATTCAAAGCCACAAAAAAATAATGGTTCTATTCTTATACGATTAAAAACAAAATTCTTTTATTGTCATTATTGGTGGGTGAAAAACGCTATTCTGATTTTATCCTACTAAATCCTGCCCATCATCCTGTCTTCTGATATTTTTACTTCATTCAACAGGCGGTGCCATTCAAGTATATTGATTCAAGCTGTTTTTTTACCTGCTGAGCCTTTTCCACATTAAATTGTTTATATTTTATTAACCTACATCTCTTTTTATGTTAATGTCCTCTTTAAATTTATCCCTCAAATTTTTATTATGGATAAATTTGCTGAATTTAACAAGGAAATATATAGTTTAAAAAGGCAACTGGCAGAAATTAGAAACTGTTTAATTGTGGTGGAAAACGAAAGAGATAACCTCAGAGTAAAAAATGAATATGCAAATACACAAATCAACATTCTGAAAAAAGAAAAAGACACCCTCAACAGCGAATTAGAGAAAGTAAAACACGAACTTGATTTATTGAAAAATAATTTTGACTCAGAAACGCTCAAACTGGAAGAACTTTATGTAGAAAACGATCGTCTGAAAAAAGAAATATTGCAACAGAAAGAATATATTCAACAAGAACAGCAAAACATCATCAACGAATTCAATCAAAAACTATCTCAATCAGAAAAACAAGTTCAAATACTAGAAAAAGAACTACACGATAAATATCAAAAAGAAATAACTTCCTATAAAGACCAGTTAAATACATTAGAAAACAGCATTAAAAATATTACTGAATCTATTCATCGCGAATACCAGATACGTATCACTACGCTTTCAGAAGAATCTATGCAAACAACCAACCAACTTCAGACTGATATAGAAAAACAACAAGAGATACACGAACAAAAACTTATACAACTAAAAATAGAAAAGGAGAATCACGAAAACCAAATTAAAAGTCAGTTTCAAAATATCATAGAACAACTGGAAAATCAACTGGATAAAAAGGAAAGAGATTTGCAAACAAAACACCAAACCAAAATCAAAGAACTTGAAAATATCATACAGGCTAAAAATCAACAAATACAAGAACTTGAAAAATCCAACGACCAGATTCAGTCACAATTTTCTACTTTCCAACAGGAAAAAGAAAAAGAATTCAACTCAAAAATAGAAAGCATCCTCCTTGAACATCAAAGCATACTCTCTTCAAAAGATAATGAAATCAAAGAACTAAAAGAAAAAACAGAACACTATCAGAACAATG
>DAHXOV010000276.1 GCA_027364695.1 bacterium | reverse complement strand
TGGCAATGCCATCACCGCAGGCGGTAATACATCTGCACTTCAATCAGGTATGATGATCATAGTTTATAGACCATAATAAAAAACCAGCAATTATGAAAAAGCAGTATTTATTTTTGATATTAATCGGAGTAATGCTATTTAATTTTTCCTTGAAATCGCAAAATAAGAAAGGAGTTTATACTATGTATAAAGAAACAGGTAAAGGCAATGTTTATGAGCCCATTGATAGTACAAAAACAAACCCCCATCGTCCAGTAAGCATGTATAAAAATGCTCATCAGGGATCTGTTCCTGCATCAGATACTTCTGAAAATATAAAGAGAAAAGAAGGGAAGCCTGTATATGATCTCAGAAGAAATCCTTCTTCACATAAAAAATAGTGGATACAGAACTTTTGCAAGAATTTTTGTTTCTTTGACATCATGTACCCTTAATATCTTTGCTCCTTTGAGTATGGCTATTGTATTCAGTATAACGGTGCCAAAAAGTGTGTCATTATGGTCAGGAGTAACATTCAATGTTTTGTAAATCATACTTTTTCGAGAGATGCCCACCATCAAAGGTTTATGAAGTAATTGAAAGGCATCCAGATTTTTTAATATCTCATAGTTTTGTTGAATGGTTTTTCCAAATCCAAAACCCGGATCTATAATGATGTTGCTACATCCTTTTTGATGAAGGAAGTTTATTTTTTCTTTTATCAACGATTGAATATCACTTATTACATTGTTATAGTTGGTCTTTGATTGCATTTTTTCAGGAATATCAGAGGTATGCATCAGCACATAATAAACATGAGAGGTTGCTACCACATCATACATTTTATTATCAAAGGTTCCACCTGAAATATCATTGATTATATCTGCTCCATTTTCAATACACTTTTCTGCCGTATAACTATTGTATGTATCTATTGAAATCAAAACATCAGGAAATAATTTTTTTATTTCTATTAACAGTGGATGAATCAATTCCCATTCTTTTTTAGGATCAATGAGGGGCGCGCCAGGTCTTGAAGAAGCAACTCCTATATCTAAAATATGTGCACCATCCAGAACACATTGCTGAGCCCTTGCGAAGAATTTGTCAGGTGTATGGTAATATCCGCCATCATAAAAACTGTCTGATGTATAGTTTAAGATAGCCATAATCAAAGGCGTGGCAGGAGGAAGTGAGTTTGCGTTCATAATTTTATTTTGAGCCAAATTAAATGTATTTTATTGATTATTTTTGTCAAAAAATAAAAGTGAATAAAATTGGGATACTTACATCAGGTGGGGACTCGCCAGGTATGAATGCTTGTATAAGGGCAGTTGTTAGAACAGCGCATTATTTCGGTATTGAAACTATAGGATTCATAAGGGGTTATGATGGATTAATAGATAATCAGTATGTAACATTAAGCAGAAATTCTGTATCCGGTATCATTCATAGAGGTGGTACTATTTTAAAAACAGCAAGGAGTGAAAGATTCAGAACAGAAGAGGGATTGAAAATGGCTGCAAAAAATATAGCCAATCATTCATTAGATGGAATGGTAATCATAGGAGGAGACGGCTCTTTCAAAGGGGCTATTGAATGGTCTAAATACACGAACGTTCAGATAGTGGGTTGCCCTGGCACTATTGACAATGATTTATTAGGCACTGATTTTACTATTGGTTACGATACTGCCATCAACACGGTGATAGAAGCGGTGGACAAACTGAGAGATACTGCAGAAAGTCATGATAGAATTTTTGTAGTAGAAGTAATGGGTAGAGATGCAGGACTTATTGCATTGCGAAGTGCAATAGCCAGCGGAGCCGAAGCCATTTTGGTTCCTGAAATAAAAAATGATGTGGATGTGCTGATACAAAAAATCAATTCGTGGAGGAAAGATAAATCCAGCAAAATAATTATAGTAGCAGAAGGCGATGAGACAGGTGGCGCCTACAAAGTAGCGGACATCATTAAACAGTACAAGCCAGATCACGATGTGAGAATAACTGTATTAGGACATATTCAGAGAGGAGGTAATCCGAGTTGTATGGAAAGAGTAAATGCTTCTCTTATGGGCTATCATGCTGTTAAATCATTGATGGATAACAGACACTTGGTAATGATTGGTATCATTGATAAAAAAGTAAGCTACACTCCTTTTGAAAAAGCGACCAAACACATTCAAAATATCAATGAAGATTTATTACAAATGTTAGAAATTTTGTCTTCATAAAATTTAAATAAGCACTGAAAAATAGTAGTAGGTATTACATATAACAAAGTGAAAAATAACAAAATGAATGACGAAAAAGTTGAAAAAACAGAAGAAAAAAATGTAAACACAAGTAACGATAAAAATGAAGAAATAGAGAATAAAAAAATAAAAACTATGAAAATAAGATTAAATGGACTTACCATTGAAGGTACGGCGGAAGAGATGGCTGAATTCTTAAAACTATATGGAAAAAAAGCAGAAGAAGAGGAAAATGAGGATGATGAGTTAAAAGAATACGAAAAAGAACGGGATGACCTTTTTAACAAAATTTCAGAAAAAATTTCACAAATTGAAAATCAAATTAAAAAAGTTGATTTGGATTTGGATTCAAATGAAAAGTAAAAAATAATAACAGGTATTACATCTAACAGATACTTTCATCAACTCACAAAATAAAATCATTTGTAAATTTTAGTTATCCAAATTAAATCAACTATATTTACAGCAGAGTAGTATCGTATTGAATATGTTTCACTTTTTACTCAAAAAAATACCTCGTCCTGTAT
>DAHXOV010000264.1 GCA_027364695.1 bacterium | reverse complement strand
ATATATACCTATTTTAGTTATTACCTCACACAAGGATGGGAAACATTAAAACAAAGATGGAAGAAAAACGATGATAAAATTTTTACCAAACAAAACAAAATGATAATAAAAGTTAAGAAACGATTGGGGCTAACGGGTATTGCTTTATTGTCTCCCATTATTTTATCAATCCCCCTGGGCGCATTTTTGGGAGAAAGATTTTACAAAGATAAAAAAAAGGTCATTTTGTATTTAAATGCCGCCATATTATTTTGGTTTATAGTTTTATATATCCTGATGAAATTTTTTTATTTACAGTTAAAAGGGATTTTATTTTAAGCCTGGATACTTTGAATGATAAGATACAAAACTTTCTTTTACACAAATATTCATTCATAGTAAAATTAAGGAAGTAAACGTCATTTAAAAAGTTTTTCAAAATCAATAAAAATTTTATTACCTTTGCACCCCTCATTTTTAAAACACATTCAAATGGCTACAAAAATCAGATTACAAAGGCATGGAAAAAAAGGTGATGCTTTCTTTCACATCGTGGTAGCAGACAGTAGAGCCCCACGAGATGGGAGGTTCATCGAAAAATTAGGATTTTACAACCCTAATACCAATCCTGCCACCATAGAAATTAACTTTGAAAGAGCATTGTATTGGCTCAATGTAGGTGCTCAACCCACCGAAACAGCAAAAAGAATCCTTTCATACAAAGGAGTACTCCTTAAAAAACACTTATTAAAAGGAGTTCAAAAAGACCTTATCACTACAGAACAAGCAGAAAAAAAGTTACAAGAATGGCTCAATGAAAAATCAGCAAAAATTGAAGCTAAAAAACAAAAAATAGCAAAAGAAACAGAAGAACAAAAATCTGTAAAATTAAAAACAGAAACAGAGTACAGAAAACAAAAAGAAAATAAAAAAACGACTGCACAAGAACCTTCTGCTGAATCGTCTGCCAGTGAATCATAGAATTTATACTTGAGTATTTGCAGATAATTTTCCAAATTTATCCCGATACATTTTCCGTATCGGGATTTTTATTTTAAATCATGAAAAGTTGGCTTTTAGATAAAATATTAGACGAGTGTATAGAAAAGTATAATTTTAATCATCAAAAAATTGTATTTGTATTACCATCAAAAAGAAGCATTTATTATTCTAAACATCACTTGAAACAAATTTTTCAACAAAGAAAAACATCTGGTTTTTTGCCCGAATTTGTTACACCTGCAGAACTTGCCGAAAAAATAACAGGACTTACAGTATTGACAAATATCGAACTGATTTACTATCTATATTGTTCCTATCAAAAAATATATAAGCACCAAGAAGAATATAAAAATGATAATAAGCACAAAAGCGAAAATTATTCTTCCTTTATCAAGTGGGCATCAATGTTGTTAAGTGATTTTAATGATATTCTTATCTCACATCCAAATGATTTAAATAAACAAAAAGATATTTTTACCAACTTAAAAAATATCAGAGAAATAGAACACTGGAGTTTGAACAAAGAACCATTATCAGAGAACCAAGAAAAATACTTAAAGTTGATGCATGCATTCTATGATATATTTAATGACTTTAATACCACCCTCTTATCCAATAATTATGCATATACAGGATTGAATTATCAAAAATCCGCAGAAATAATACAAACCAATGAAGCAAAGAATAATATATACTTGAATAATACAGAGCAGTTTATTTTCGTAGGCTTAAATGCTATTACGCCCGCAGAAGAAATTATCTACAAACATTTAAAGAATGATGGTAAAGCCCTTTTTTATTGGGACTATGATGATTATTACACAAAAAACACAACGGATGAGTGGAATCACGAAGCAGGAAAATTTCTGAAAGAGAATTTTAAAAAATATGGTTTAGAGACAAGTAACAAATACTCTACTTCTTTTTTTGACAAAGAAAAAAAAATATACATCGCCACTGGAACAAATGACACAGAAGAAGTTTTGTATATTATCAAAATACTTCAAAAAATTCAGGATGAAGAAAAAGATTTAAGTCAAACCGCCATCGTACTAAACAAACCCGAAGCATTGACCTTGATACTATCTGCTATCCCCGACGAAGTACAATACAATGTTTCTATGGAATATCCACTGTACCTAACACCTGCTTACCAACTGCTAAACGATATACTAAAAATTTTTGCCCACCAACTTAAAACAAACGAAAAAACAAATCTTATTTACTATAAACATTTTTTATCCATATTATTCAACTCTTTCTTCAAAGATTACATGTATTGTGCCTGTCAAACAGAAGAAAAAACAATTCAACAACTCATACACAACATACAGAAAAAAAATAAAATATTTATTTCTATCACCAACGACTCTATATTTAAAGAGATAATAAATGAAAAAGAATCCGTCAATCAACAACTAGAAAAAATAAAATCATTTTTTCAAATATTCAAAGAACAAGAAGTAACTAAAATCATTCAACATATCAATCAATTATTTCAAGAATATCTAATTATAAAACTAAAAAAAGAATCCAAAGATATCTTTAACATCAATACCATCCACACAATATGTGAACAATTGAATAAAATTGAAAATATACTGAGAAAAGACAAAGGAACCATATTAAAAGACATCAGAGATGTGCAAGCACTCGTACAACAAATTTTAATGAAAGAAGCCATACCATTTAAAGGAGAACCATTGTCTGGTTTGCAAATCATTGGCACACTAGAATCAAGATTGCTGGACTTTGAAAATATCCTTATCCCTTTTATGAATGAAAACGTTTTTCCACCCGATCATCGTAAAACATCCTTTATACCTTATGATTTATCAAACTATCATCAACTACCCACACATTACAATCAAGACGCTATATTCTCCTATTTATTTTATAGAAACTTACACCAGCCTAAAAGCATCTATTTATCTTACATCAATCCTGAAAATGCCGAAGACAAAGGATTACAAAACAACACAGGAGAAAAAAGCAGATACATTCAGCAAATTGAATATGAACTTTCACAAAAGAAAAATATCAAAATAGAAAAATATAACATCGTCTCGCAACAAAAAATTATTACCCCAAATATTATTGAAATACCAAAAAACAATCAACTAATAAATACCCTCAAAAACATTGTCTATTCACCATCCGCTATCACCACTTATTTAGACTGCTCCCTAAAATTCTATTTCAGATACATACTAAAACTTAAATCAGAAGATGAACCAAGAGAAGAATTAGAAGCAGACATAGAAGGAAATATATTCCACGAAGTAATGAGAATATTATATTCAAATCAAACAGAAAAAATACTAAGCAAAGACGGATACATCCAAACAGAAAAACTCAACACATTATTAAACAAGGAAACCATCATAGAAAAAATCATTCAAAAGGAAATAAAAAATCTGAATCTTGAAAGAAGAGGAAAAACACTTATTCAAGAAGAATTATTAAAAAAAGATATACTCCAACTCATCAAAAAAGAATACGAATACACCAAAGATAAAAAAATAAAAATAATCTATATAGAAAAAAAAGAAAAAATCCATCCAAACAACTTCATCCTCTTAGATGATACTAAAATATCAAGTATCCCCGACAGAATTGACTACATAGAAAACGAAAAACTATACAGAATAGTAGATTACAAAAGCTCTTTCAGAGAAGAAAATGATAAAATGCAATTCAATGACATAGAAAAATGTATAGACACCAAAATCAAATCCATATACAAACAATTACAACTACTCATTTACATACATTATGCCATCCAATCCCAAATCATCAACCTAAAAAAACAAGAAAAAATAAAAGGCGCCATTTTACCACTTAGAACAAAATCACTAAAAAACCATGAAAAATCAGATAGCCCTTACTTTTACACAGATGAATTTACTTCAGATAATACAAACCCAACATACCACTTAAATAATATAGAAAACAAAATCAAATACTTCTTCAATAAATACATCATGAACAAAAAACACCACTTTCAGCAAACAAAAGACGAAACAACATGTAAGTACTGTGACTTTAATTACATTTGCAAAAAAGTAGAATCAGAAGATTAAACCCTCACCCATGCAATTATACGGAGATATCAAAATAAACGAATACACTGCCATACCAAAAAAAATCAGTGAAAAAGAATTATCACAAAAAAAAACACTCCTCGCCCTCTCCATCTTTCAAGACGAAATAGAATACGCTATCATAGACCTCGACAA
>DAHXOV010000256.1 GCA_027364695.1 bacterium | reverse complement strand
GTATTAAAACTGTCCATAGCGGTAGTCTGGTTTTTCAACATGTTTTTCAGTTCATTTTCATTTTTTTTCTTTTTTTCTATGGCATTAAATTTTTTCAGTCCTATCATTTCGCCCATCCATTTTTTATAATAATTGGAAATTCTTGCATAAGCACTTGCATATTTCAGGTTTAACTCTACGCTTTGTTTCATATACTTATCCAATATATTCAATTTTTTTTCTCTCAATTCCACTCTTCTCGGATCTATATCGTTCATAATCACATCTACAGCATAAGAGCTCAAATATTCTTGTGTTCTTCCAGGAAAGCCGTACACCATTGTAAAGTCCTCTTCTTTATATCCCTTCAAACTGATAGGTATTACATACTTTGGTTGATATGGCACATTATCAGCTGAATATCCTGCGGGCTTATTATCTTTTGAAACATATATCCGAAACATCGTAAAATCAGCATTGTGCCTTGGCCATACCCAATTGTCATCCTCACCCCCAAATTTTCCAATATGTTCTGGCGGAGCTGCCACTAACCTCACATCCTTGAATGTTTCATACACAATCAAAAAATACTGAAATTCATAATTATAGGGCTTCACTACTGCATTGTAATGAGTGCCTTGTGTAGATTTACTTACTATCTCTGCGATATTTTTTTTTACGGCTTCTTCCTTTTCTTTTTTATCCGATATTCCGCTCGTGTTTTTCAATACTTCATTCGTTACATCTTCTATTCTTATGATTATGGAAACAGACAGATTAGGACAAGATAACTCCTCTTGTTGATTTTTTGCCCAGTATCCCTTTTTCAAATAATTCTTTTCAACAGTACTCAAATCTACTACGCTTGAATACCCACAATGATGATTCGTAATGATTAAACCCTTTTGCGATACAATCTCTGCAGTACAGCCACCACCAAACAACACAATCGCATCTTTTAAAGAAGATGTGTTTACACTATAAATCTGTTCTGCTGTCAGTTTGCACCCAGCTTGTTTCATTTTTTGATAAACCCCCGTTGCTTGTAATAATTGAGGCAACCACATTCCCTCATCAGCAAAAAACAATAAAGACAAGAATATTCCAGTGCCACTGAGCAGCCATTTTTTCTTAATCAAATTCATCTTTTTCATCATTCTTATTTTTTTATTTCTTTGAATGTAGTGTATTTTTTTTCCTGAATTCTCTTAAACAAAGGCTTTCCTCTCAATGGTTCACAAACTTTCAATGTCTCAGAGCATTCTTTTGACAGTTGCTGATACAAACTTGTTCCTTCTGTTTTCCATAGAATCATTTCATCACTCACATCTTTGACAATTTTTGCAGGATTGCCTACTACCACTTTTCTATCAGGTATTTTCATATCCTGCGGCACCAATGTCAATGCTCCCACAATACATTCGTTACCTATTTCCACATTATCCATCACCACACTATTCATACCTATCAAACAATTTCTTCCTATCACTCCTCCATGAATAATTGCGCCATGTCCAATATGGGCAGATTCTTTCAATAATACGCTGAGGCCTGGAAACATGTGTATGATACAATTCTCTTGCACATTACAGCCATCTTCAATCACAATTTCTCCCCAATCTCCACGAATTACCGCACCTGCGCCCACAAATACATCTTTACCTATATTCACATTCCCTATTATACAAGCCATAGGATGAATAAACGCACTAGAATGAATATATGGCTTATACCCCTTAAACTCAAATATATTATTATTCATACTTTTTTGCCACAAAGGTAAAAAACATTAAACACTTATTCTTCTTGTTCTTTTATTATTATTTGGGTGTGCCGCCTCACGCATTTTTTTTGTTATCTAAACAATAATACCTACCACTCGCACAATTAATATATCATTCAAAGTATTCTTTTCACCAACTCTTTTACAATTAAACTCATCTTTGGTTCTTGAGTAGCAGCTACTTTAAGTACTTCCTCGTGCGATACATTTTCTATTCGTTCCTCTATTCCCAGATCAGTAATAATACTCATTCCAAACACTTTCATCCCTCCGTGTCTTGCTACTATCACTTCGGGCACTGTGCTCATTCCTACGGCATCTGCACCCATTCGCCAAAAACAACGATATTCAGAAGGTGTTTCAAAGCACGGACCACTCACACCCAAATATACCCCTTCTTTTACTCGTATATTATTTTGTTCTGCAATTTGTTTGGCAATATCTATATACTCTTTAAAGTATGTCTCACTCATATCCAAAAATCTTGGACCCAATTCATCCTCATTCTTTCCAATCAACGGATTAGATGGAAAGAAATTGATCTGGTCTTTAATAATCATCAATTCACCTAATTGAAATTCAGGGTTCATCCCCCCCGCAGCATTGCTTACTATCAGCTTATTAATGCCAATTTGTTTCATTACTCGCACAGGAAAAGTAATTTGTTTCATATCATATCCCTCATAGCAATGAAACCTTCCTTGCATGGCCAACACAGGCTTATCAGAAAGATAACCTAGGATCAATTGTCCTTTATGTCCGTGGACTGTAGATTGCGGAAAATGTGGAATTTCAGAATATGGCAAAGTATATTTTACTTTTATCTCTTTTACCAATCCTCCTAATCCACTGCCTAATATAATTCCAATACCAGGTATAAAATGTTCTGTTTTTTCAAGAATGTATCTGCTTGTTTCTTGTATTTGTTGTAACATAATATAGCATTTTATCATTAAAAGATGGTGAAAATTTTTGAAGTTGAATTTCAATGGGAATGACAAATATAGGCAAATTAAAAAAAGAGGGTATGAATGCTTTCATTCTGACAGCATCTTTTTCAGTGGTAATAATAATGGTGTTAGAATACTTCTCTTGCCATGCTTGATAAACATTTTTAATTAATTCAAGATTATCTTTTGAAAATGCATAATGATCAGGGTAATTGAAATGATAAAAATAATTGGCATATTCTTTGATAAGACTGGACAAAGGAGTAGAATTTGCAATGCCCGTTACTAATATACAACTGTATTTTGAAAGTTCTTTGTAAATATTTATTTTTTGAAAGTTGGTGATAGAATACAATTCCTGATATTCTATGGTGCTAAAAAAAACGTCTTTATCATAAAATTTTCTTGAACATATTATCTTATTCTGAATATCGTTTTGACTGGTATTTTCAGGCACTTTACTGAAAATTAGCATATCTGCTCGCAGAGCATGGCTCTTTATGTCTCTTAATTTCCCTAATGGAAATACATCATCTTCAAAAAATGGTTGATAATACTCTGTCAACAAAATATTTAAATCTGCGATTATTCTTCTGTGTTGAAAGGCATCATCCAAAAGTATTATTTGTATATCAGGATATAATTGAAGTATTTTTTTTATTCCCTCTACGCGGTCCTCACACACTGTTACAACAATATCAGAATGCTTTGTTTTATACATCAAAGGTTCGTCACCACATTCCCAATAGTTATCACTGACATTTACTACTTTAAATCCTTTTGTTTTTCTTCCATATCCTCTGCTCAATACAGCAAGTGTGTAATTTACTTTTAATAATTCTATTAAATAATCAGTCAAAGGTGATTTGCCAGTTCCGCCTAAATTGAGATTTCCAATGCAGATACTATAAACATTGGAGAAGTGATATGATTTAAAAATTTTTTTATCATACAAAAAATGCCGAATGTATAAGATGCCACTCAATAGCGCGCTTAATAAATATAATATAGGATAAAAAAGAAGGGTATAAAAACGTTTTTGTGTATGATAGAATTTTCGCATTTTGATATTCAATAAAGCAGGAGATTTACTTGTTGATGGTTTCTAAAATGTAATTACATACTTTTTCTATTAAATGTACTCTGTCTTTACCTGTTACATTGTGTTTATGTGTGGGATACACAAAATAATCTAATTGTATACCTTTATCTATGGCAGTTTTCAAAAGCATCATACTATGCTGCCATACTACTACGTCATCCTCTGCGCCATGTATGACCAACAATTTTCCTTTTAGATTTTGAATAGAATTTAAAATACTTGTTGCTTTATATCCATCAGGATTTTGTTGTGGTGTATCCATATATCTTTCGGTGTACATCACTTCATAATAGCGCCAGTCAATTACAGGTCCACCTGCCACAGCTACTTTGAATACATCAGGATAATGAGTCATGATTGAGCAGGTCATAAATCCTCCAAAACTCCATCCAAATAATGCCATTCTTTCTGCATCTACATACTTCAATGATTTTAGATAGTTTACTCCAATCATTTGATCTTTCATTTCATATTCGCCTAATTTTCTAAAAGTATTTTGTTCAAATTCTCTGCCTCTAAATGGCGTCCCATGCCCATCTATTGTAAAAATGACAAACCCTTTTTCTGCCATGTAATGATACCATACTTCTCCGCCCATCATCCACGAGTTAGTTACCAGTTGTAAATGTGGTCCGTTGTATAAATAAACCAGTACAGGATATTTTTTTGTGCTGTCAAAATTCACAGGATAAAATATTCTACCATACAAATCTGTTTCATCAAAGGATTTAAGTACAACCGGTTTCCAATGCCCAGTATAGTATTTTTCAAGTGGGTTAGATGCCTCAAATATTAAATGACTTTGTTTGGTCTTAAAGTTTGTTACAAAGTATTTTCTGGGTACATCACAAGAAGTGTAATGATCTACGATGTATTCGGCATCTTCGTTAATGCTTGCAAAATGAAAGCCTTTTTCTTTTGATGCTTTTTCTGTTTTTCCTGTTGTTATATCTACCATATAAATATCTTGATCAACAGGCGATTCAGCATTGGCTAAGAAAAATAATTTTTTATCTGTCTTATCAAATCCAAGTATTTCCTTAACTTCCCATGATCCTTTGGTTAGTTGTCTATGTAGTTTTCCATTGGTATCATATAGATACAAATGATAATATCCATCTCTATTGCTTCTCCATATAAATTGATTGGAATTTTTAATGAATAATGCTGGCACCAAGGGTTCTACATATTTATCGTGTTTCTCTTCAAACAATGTTTTTACATAAGATCCATCTTCTGTTTTATATACATTGAGTTGCATTTTATTTTGGTCCCTGTTTAATACGGCTATCAATACATATTTATCATTGAGCGTAAATGCGATGTTGGTAAGGTATCTATAAT
>DAHXOV010000248.1 GCA_027364695.1 bacterium | reverse complement strand
GGATATGATCATTTAAATACAATATATTTTTATTAGAATAACGAATGCTTTCAAATAAGGTATCACCAAATTTAAATGCACGATTACTAAATGCAATGTGCGATAATTGATGAGCCAAAATTATATCACCATTGTAAATATATTTTTTTTCAGACAAGGACATTGTATTTATGTTGTTGGTAAAAGTAACTTGAATTATTCTATTATGCAAATTAAAAGGTTCACAGATGCATTTTAAATGGGTGTTGAGTGTTGGTAATGTATGATATCACTAATGCGGACTAATAGCAGGACAATCACATTTTTTTGATTTTTTTACTTTGTGTTTGCTGTGGCAAGCCAATAAACTAAAAATCAATACCATTATTAATCCACTAAAAAGATACTTCTTGAAGTTCATTGAATATTGTATTTTTGCTGCGAAAATAAATATAAATATCCAAAATGAATTTGCTGTATCAGATAGGAGAATATACTTTGTTGATGAGGCGGGTGTTTAAGAAACCTGAGAAATGGAGTGTTTACAAGCATCAAATTGTTAAAGAGATATATCAAATAGGCATTACTTCGTTGCCCATTGTTTCTATCATTTCTGTCTTTATGGGTGGGGTTATTACTATTCAGGCAGCTTTTGGTTTTACAAGCCCATGGGTACCACTCTATGCAGTGGGATTTACTACAAGAGAATCTGTTTTACTGGAGTTTAGTCCTACTATTGTGAGTTTAATTTTAGCAGGAAAGGTGGGCTCTAACATCGCCTCTGAAATTGGTGCAATGCGTATTACAGAGCAAATAGATGCTTTGGAAATTATGGGGGTGAATTCGGCCTGTTATTTGATTTTACCCAAAATTTTAGCGGCTGTATTGATCAACCCTTTTTTAATTGCCATCAGCATGTTTTTAGGTCTAATGGGGGGCTATGTGATGGGAATAGCAGCTGGTGCTGTAACTTCGTATGAATACATTTTTGGAATACAGTCTCTTTTTGAAACGTGGAAAGTATGGTATGCTTTTACTAAAGTTATTGTTTTTGCATTCATTATCACTTCTATTCCTTCTTATTATGGTTATTATACAGAAGGTGGGGCATTAGAAGTAGGCAAATCCAGCACAAAAGCTGTAGTGATGTCTAGCATTTTAATTTTAATTTTTAATCTCATCATTACTCAAATATTCTTTACTTGATAGAAATTAAAAACATAACAAAAAGCTTTGGTAATCGTATTATTATTGAAGATATTAGTTTTATTTTTGAGAAGAGCAAAACCAATTTAATTATTGGAGAAAGTGGATGTGGAAAAACAACCCTATTGAAAGTAATGGTGGGCTTACATGAGCCGGATGTGGGGCAAGTGTTGTTTGAAAATAAGGATTTTATCCAAATGGATGCAGAAGAAAAACAACAAATAAGAAAAGAGTTAGGAATGTTGTTTCAGGCAGGGGCACTTTTTGATTCACTGACGCTTGAAGAAAATGTAAAATTTCCATTGGATATGTTTACTACCATGATGGAGGAAGAAAAAAAAGAAAGAGTAGATTTTGTTTTAAATAGAGTAAAGTTGGAAGGGAAAAATAAATTATATCCTGCCGAGCTCAGTGGTGGTATGAAAAAAAGGGCAGGGCTTGCAAGAGCTATCTCTGCATTTCCAAAGTACCTTTTTTGTGATGAGCCCAATTCAGGATTAGACCCCAAAACGGCCATCGTTATTGATGAATTAATTCATGAACTCACTAAAGAATTTAATATGACCACTATTGTGATTACACACGATATGAATTC
>DAHXOV010000244.1 GCA_027364695.1 bacterium | reverse complement strand
TATATGAAGTACTCTACGTATCTCTTCGTCTCTCCCAATGACAGGGTCTAATTTTCCACTCATTGCTTTTTCATTCAAATGAATAGCATATTTGTTCAATGCTTGATAGGTCTCTTCCTGTGTTTGAGAAGTAACATTTTTTCCTTTTCTGAGTTCACGAATAGAAGATCGTAATTCTTTTTCCGTGATACCCGCATCTTTCATGAGTTGAGAGGCTTGTCCTCCTGCTATAAAAGTAGCCAATATCAAATGATCCAAAGATACATACTCGTCTTTCATCTCTTTGGCAATAGATAAGGCTTTAGTCATTACAGATTGCCCCGTATTTCCAAGATGGGGCTGCCCACCACTTACCTTCGGATACGCGGAGATAATACCATCCAAGGATTTTGTAAATACACTTACATTCACATTTAGTTTTTTCAAAATAAAGGGTAATACATTTTCATCTACTTTTTGAATGCCTTTTAGTATATGTGCGGATTCAATCGCTTGTTCTTGATGTTCAGATGCCACTTGTACTGCCTGTTGTATGGCTTCTTGTGCTTTGATTGTAAATTTATCTAAGTTCATATATTTAATTTTATCAGTTTATCTATCAATCAAAAATTGTTCAATTTTAAAAACAGGACAAAATTACCTTGATATAAAAAATACCAGATGCAAATCACGATAAAAGCATACCTAATGCTTGCAGAATCTATATTTTGAAAGAAATGTGTGCCTTCATTTAGATGAGAACTATCATGTTGTTTTTCTAAATTGTAAGAAGTATTTTGATGACCACCTCTTCCTTACTAAAAACAAGTCTATCATTATTCGCACACGGTGATATACAAAACGCCTGTATGTAGCATCCATAGTAAAGTTTTCAAATACTATGACCATTCAGGATGATAGGGATAAACAGGATGTTTGCCACAACAAATCGTTTCACAAAGCCATTTTAAAAGAAGTACCAAGCCATTTCCCGACAATTAGCTTATCTACATAACTGACATAATGACACATAAGCATTATGGCATAATCATTGATAAAGAATAAAACAAAAGTTAAAATTATGGGTAAAATAATAGGTATTGACTTAGGAACAACGAACAGCTGCGTAGCGGTAATGGAAGGGAATGATGTGGTAGTGATCCCCAACAGTGAAGGGAAGAGAACCACTCCATCGGTAGTAGCATTTTTAGATAATGGAGAAAGAAAGGTAGGCGACCCTGCCAAGAGACAAGCCATCACATATCCCAAAAATACTATTTATTCTATCAAAAGATTTATGGGACGATTCTATGATGAAGTGTTAGACGAAATTAAAAGAATGCCCTATAAGGTAGTAAAAGGCGCCAATAATACACCAAGAGTAGAAATAGATGGCAGGCAATATACCCCCCAGGAAATCTCTGCTATGATTCTTCAGAAAATGAAAAAAACAGCAGAAGATTATTTAGGACAAGACGTTACTGAAGCGGTTATCACTGTACCGGCCTATTTTAATGATGCCCAAAGACAAGCCACCAAAGAAGCTGGTGAAATAGCCGGACTGAAGGTACGAAGAATCAT
>DAHXOV010000238.1 GCA_027364695.1 bacterium | reverse complement strand
ACAAAGTATTCATTATTATCAAGTCAGGGCAGGCGTGGCTATCAATCCGCATACACCTGTAAGTGTGTTAGAAGCCATTATTACAGATATTGATATAGTATGTTTGATGTCTGTCAATCCAGGATTTGGAGGACAAAAATTTATAGATAACACGTATCATAAAATTGATACATTGAAAAACCTGATCATTCAAAAAAAATCAAAGGCATTGATTGAAATAGACGGTGGTGTAGATATACACAACGCACAAAAACTTGTTCAATGCGGTGCTGATGTTTTGGTAGCAGGGAATAGTATATTTGGACAAAATGATGTTCTTGCTGCTATTTGTCAGTTGAAATCTATGATGCAATAATATAATGGACATTGAAAAACAAATTGAGTATTTGAAGCTATTTGCTACTGAAAAGAGATTTGAAAAATTGAATGCAGTTTTGCAAAATCGTACCAGGCATGTTACAGTTGTTTTAGAGGATATTTTTCAAGGACATAATGCTTCAGCAGTGTTGAGGAGTTGTGATTGTTTTGGAATACAGGATGTCTATTTGATAGAACATAGAAATGAGTTTAAGACCAATGAGGAAGTATCGATGGGTGCCAATCAATGGTTAACAATACACAGATATAAAGAGAAAAATATCAATAATGCTGAGATTTGTTTTCATGATTTAATAAAAAAAGGATACAAAATTTTGGCTACTGTTCCTAGGGTAAAATCCATAAAAATACAAGAGATAGATTTAAGTGAGCCCATAGCAATGGTATTTGGTACAGAAAAAGAAGGGCTGAGTGAGTATGCTTTATCGCATGCCCATCAATTGGTACATATTCCTATGTATGGTTTTACAGAAAGTTTGAACATTAGCGTTAGTGTAGCAATATGCTTGTATGAGCTGAGTTGTAGATTAAGGTATTCCACTAGTTCATTTCAATTGTCAGAAAAAGAAAAAAAGGAAGTGCTATTACAATGGCTTAAAAACAGCATTAGAGACGCTGACCAAATTTTGTCTCGGATGTGATACTTTTTTTACTTCGCAAAGTGTTATCAATGAGCGAACAAGATGCGATCTGACTGGTCTTACATTTCAAACTCGCCTGCTCCTTTTCTGATAACTTCTATGTTATCGTTTGTGCAATCTAATATAGTAGATGGGACAACATTGCCAAAGCCACCATCAATGATAAGATCAACTTTGTTTTTGTATTGAATGTATATTTCTTGCGGGTCGGAGAAGTATTCTGAAATATCATTTAATTCGTCTATTAAGCTAGAAGACAAGATGGGATTTCCAAGTTGTTGAATGATTTCTCGCGTAATGTTATTATCAGCAATACGGATGCCTACAGTTTTTCTATTTTGTTTGAGTATTTTTGGAACGTGATGGTTGGCGTTTAATATAAAAGTGTAGGGACCTGGTGTAAGTTTTTTTATGGTTTTAAATATATGATTAGAGATAGGCAGTACATAATTAGAAATCTCGGAAATATCGGTACAGATAAAAGAGAATAGGGCTTTTTGAGGGTCTAGTTTTTTCAGTTGAGCAATTTTTTCAATGGCTTTATTGTTGTAGATGTTGCACCCTAATGCATAGACACTATCAGTTGGATAAATGATGATACCTCCACTCTTTAATTCATCTACTACTTTTTGTATTTCTTTTTCTGAGGGTTTTTCAGGATTGATTTTTAGGAGCATGGATAGGATTGGTTAGTCCACCTGATCGTTTAGATAAGGACTTCCTGGTGTGATATTTCCATTTTCATCTATGATGTAATTAGAGTGATCTTTGAGATGAGAGTCTTCTATTTTAGAGGTATCAGTGCTTTCTTCTTTTTTTCTATTGTAAGCGGGCGTATTTATTATTTCTTGAAGATGAGTAGGGTCATTGATATCCATAATTGCTTTTCTTATTTTATTGCTTTTTTCTTTGATTGTCTCAATATTTTTTGACAGCACGCTGATATTGTTATTATGAGTGGTGGAGGTTTCATCTTGGGGCGTATCTTGATGAGTATTTTCTTTTTCAATAATTTTTGTTGTAGGCATCTCTTCTGTGGCATTGGTTGGGAGTTCTAATGGAGTTATTTCTTCTGATGTAGGGCTAGTTACAAGTGCTTCACTATCAGCGATGACGGTTAAGTTAGTCTCTTTATTTTCTTCTGGTATGAATGATTGTTCGTCAAAAAGAGTTTTATTTGTGTTGTTATGGACGTCAGAAGATGTGTCGGAAATCGTTTCAATTTTAAATGCTGCTGGAGTTTGGTTTTCTGATGTTTCTGAGGGAGTATCGTTTGGTGCAGTATCTTGAGTTGCTGTGGAGAGTTGAATATTTTCTACATTGGTAACAGATGTATAAATTTTACTGATGTCTGAACTGTCAATTTTGGTAGGGATGGAGTTGAATCCTGTGGCTACGATAGTGATAGATACGGCATCGCCAAGGGAAGAGTCGCTGCCATAGCCAGGTATGACATCTGCGC
>DAHXOV010000181.1 GCA_027364695.1 bacterium | reverse complement strand
GTCTTTTAATGTTTTATCTTTTGTGTTGGCGAGTTCATTTTTTAAGTTATTTATTTCTTGTTCAATCAGTTGAACGTCTTTGTTGATACTTGTTTTTTGCGCGTCTAATTTTGATAGATTGTCTTGTTTTTCTTTTTCCTGAGTATCAAGTGATGCTAGCATATCTGTTTTGTCTGTTTTTTCTTTTTCGATGGTTTGTAATTCTTTTTGTAATTGTTCAAGCTTTTTGAGGGAAGTATTTTTATTTTTACCCGTATCAAATTCTTGTAATGCGGTCAAAAATTGCTGATTGACATCAGATTCTTTCTTTTTGCTATCTAATGTAGTTTGTATTTCTTTTTGGTATTGTTCATAAAACTGTTTTTGTTCTTCTGCAGTTTTCTTTTTTTGTTGTAAGTCATTAAGTAATTGACTGAGTTGTTCTTTTTCTTCTTTGCTATCGGCAACCTTAAGTTCATTTTGCGTATCTTCTGTGTTTTTTTCTATGCTTTTAATTTCCTGTTCTTTCATTTGAACCACTTGGTTCAATTGGTTTTTTTGTGTTTCTAACTGATTAACTT
The DNA here is from genome assembly GCA_027364695.1 of bacterium. Taxonomy (GTDB): domain Bacteria; phylum Bacteroidota; class Bacteroidia; order B-17B0; family Aurantibacillaceae; genus BPGX01. The sequence continues at coordinate 4,709 of DAHXOV010000181.1, read as the reverse complement.
CAGATTGCGTTTCTTCAACATCTTTTTTTACAATATCAATAAGATCTTTTGTATTACTGGGAGGAATCTGCGTATTTGATGCTGATATACCTTGTGACTTATTGATTTGGACATTAGATGCAAGAGTATCATTATTATTGTTGTTATCAGCAAGGAGAGGTTTTGCATCTTGAGATTTGAATTGATCTTCATTGGCATCAAGCTGTGCTTTTTTTTCAATGAATTCAACAATGTCTAAGTATCCATTTTCTGTATTGGATTCACCAAAATAGTTAGTAATAACAAGCACATTTTTTTCATAAGAAATACTCTGACGTAGTGGTTTTATAGCGTAAGATATAGGCAGATTTACGGACTCTGATTGTTTGGTAAATCCTGGTGTTTCTACAGTAAATAGAAATTTTCCACTATTGGGTAGTTCCATATAATATTCCCCATTTTCATTGGCAGCAAAAGTTCCTACAAGGTCTCCTGTTTCTATATTTTTTACAGCAATGGCAGAACGAATGCTTTGATTGATTTCTGTTTTTCTTACATTACCTTTAATAGCAACAAGCAGTGGAGGCACTCTTTCTACTTTTATTTTCAGTACATCAATTTGCGCTGGTGGTGAGTATCTTGATGTTGAAAAAAAAGCTATTTTTTCTGAGGAGTCGGTTACAAATAAAAAATCATCTCCCGGTGAATTGATGGGAAATTCAAGGTTTTCGGGCATACTCCACGATTGACTTGCCTCATCATAGGTAGATTTAAATATATCGTATCCTCCCATGCCTTTATGTCCCTTTGAAGCAAAATACAATATTTTCCCATTAGGATGCAGAAAAGGGTAATCTTCATCATAAGCTGTATTCACTTCTTTGAGTAACTGTGGTTTAGCAAACTTGCCGTTTGGCAGCCGTATGGCAAAGTATATGTCTCTTCCATTTTTACCATCTTCCCCGTAGCTGGAAAAAAATACTTTATTACCCTGTTGAGGAAGATAGATGACGGATTTATCTTTTCTCTTTTTATCGTATTTTGTTTGAAACTCATCAGGTTTTACAAGAAGTTTACCACCAATAGTGGACAAATCATAGCTTCTAAAATATTCGGTTTCATGCAATCGTTTTTTTGATAAAATAACCAATTCTTTGATATTGGATAATAGTTTTTTACCATTTTCACAAGCAGCAATTTCCTTATCTGCTTGCATTTCTTTTGATTTAGAGGAGGAAACTTGTTGTTTGTATTCTCTGTAATACTTGAGGGCGTCATCAAAGCGATAGTTGATATGATAGGCTTTACCTAAATAAAATAATGCTTCAAGAGGCGTCTCTTTTTTTTGAATGAACTTTATGGAATATTCCAAATAGTTGATACACTTTTTTTTATCAGGTTCAGCATATATCATAGACACGCCCAAACGATAATTGTACAAAGCTTCCTTTGGAAAATTGGCTACTAACTGAGAATATAATTTATAAGAAATAGTATATTCTTCGTTATCAAATGCTTTTTCAGATTCTTTTTTAATCTCCTCTATATCCTTTTGAGAATGTAATGGATGCGTACTCAATAGGAATACCAGTGAAAATAAACAATATAAAATTTTATATGTGCACCTAAAAATTTTCAATAGAATAAAATGTTTTAGAATGATGCAAAATAATAAAAAAATAAGTTGGGAAGCAAACTAAATGTTATGCGTATATCACACAAATACACTTGATGTTTTAATGTCTTTTGTTTTTTGTGCGTCTAATACAGATATTACAGCCATATTGACAATTTCCCTCACAGTAGAAGTGAGTTGTAAAACATGCACGGGCTTTTTTAATCCCATTAAAATAGGCCCAAATATTTCTGCATTACCTAATTCTAAAAGCATTTGCTGACTGATATGAGCGGAAGACAAATTGGGAAATATAAAAGTATTCACTTCTTTATCAGCTATTTTACTGAAAGGAAATTTTTCCTGCATGAGACTTTGATTAAGGGCGAAGGATGGTTGTATCTCTCCATCTACCAATATATCAGGATGATTTTTATGAAGATATTCTGCAGCTTTGTGTTGCTTATCTGTTTCTTCATTATTTACAGAACCGAAGTTTGAATAAGATAACATTGCAATAACCGGCTGTATATTGTACTGTTTGATGTAATGATGCGTGAGTAAAGTTATGTCAACGAGTTGTTCCCATGTAGGATTTTCATGAATGGTTGCATCCGCAAAAAAACACATACCTTTTTTGGTGCTTAATGCATATAACCCCGCGACTCTTCTAAAGTTTTCATCAGGTCCAATAATTTCTAATGCCGGTCTTAATATCTCTGTAAATCGTCTGGTGATACCTGATATCATGGCATCAGCATATCCCAGTTCTACCATCATCGCACCAAAATAATTTCTGTCTCGCATCAATCTTCGTGCTTCGTATTGTGTTAGCCCTTTTCTTTGCCTTTTTTTCCACAAAATATCTCCGTATTCATTTCGTAGCTTTTCTTCTTCTATTGGATTAATGATGGGTATGTCTTCCCGTATTTCTACGCCGCACTCTTTTGCCATATCTAATATTCTGTTTTTATTTCCTAGCAAAATTGGCTGTGCAATGTTTTCATCGCAAATGATTTTAATTGCTTTGATAATTCTAAGTGCGTCCGCTTCGGCAAATAGAACTTTCCTGGGTTCTAATTTTGCCCTTTGTGTAACAGATCTGATGAATTTATTGTCTTTGCCTATTCTGTTGTCTAATTGAATTTTGTATGCATCAAGATCAGGAATAATTTTTCTGGCAACACCACTATCTATAGCTGCTTTGGCTACAGCAGAGGATATTTCTGATATGAGACGAGGATCTAAGGGCTTCGGAATTATATAATCCTTTCCAAACACCATGTTTTTTTTACCATAAGCAAGCAAAACACTATCAGGTACTTGATCTTTAGCAAGTTTTGCAAGCGCTTGGGCAGCAGATAATTTCATCTCTTCATTGATTTGACGGGCTTGAACATCTAAAGCACCTCTGAATATGTATGGATAACCAAGGACATTATTGACTTGATTGGGAGTATCACTTCTGCCAGTAGCTACAATAATATCTTCACGGGCACCCACGGCATCTTCGTAGGATATTTCAGGGATAGGGTTGGCTAAAGCAAAGACAATGCAATTTTTTGCCATTGACTGAACCATGGATGCAGTCAAAACATTACCTTTTGAAAGCCCTACAAAAATATCCGCATTTTTAATGGCTTCTTGTAAAGTATGGATATCTGTTTTATCTGATGCAAAGAATGACTTGTATGCATCTAAATCTTTTCTTTTTTTATGAATAACGCCTTTACTGTCCAACATGATGATATTTTCTTTTTTAACACCAATGGATAGATACATTTTAGCGCACGATATTGCAGAAGCACCAGCACCATTGACAATTATTTTTATTTTGGATAAATCTTTATCAAAAATTTCACACGCATTCATTAAAGCAGCAGTAGATATAATAGCAGTACCATGTTGATCATCATGCATAACAGGAATATCTAATTCAGATTTTAATTTTTTTTCTATTTCAAAACACTCAGGCGCTTTTATATCTTCTAGGTTTATCCCACCAAAAGTGGGCGCGATATTTTTTACAGTATTTACAAATTCATCAATATTTTTTGTACTCATTTCAACGTCAAACACATCAATGTCTGCATAAATCTTAAATAACATCCCCTTTCCTTCCATAACGGGCTTGGAAGCCAGCGCGCCAATGTCGCCTAATCCTAATACAGCAGTACCATTGGAAATAACAGCTACTAAATTCCCTTTGGCAGTATATTTGTAAGCGTCTTCCGGGTTTTTATGTATTTCTAAACACGGCTCTGCCACGCCTGGAGAGTATGCCAGTGATAAGTCTCTTTGAGTACTGTATGGTTTGGTAGGAATGACTTCAATTTTTCCTGGCTTACCTTGTGAGTGGTATTCAAGCGCGTGCTGTTTTTTGTATTCAGGCATAATCTGATTTTTATAAAGTGCGAATATAATCATTGTGCATTGAATTTCATGAAGGTGATTTTCAAAAATAAAATGTCATTTAATATTGATATTGAGCAAAAGGACTATTTTATTGATTGAATGGGCGGATTTATTTATTGAATAATTTGACTGTATTGCTCTAATTTCCTTAAATTTGTAGCAATAAAAAATCAAAACATGCGGCTGTTAAAAAAATATACCTGTTGTTTGTTATTCGTGCTGATTGTTTTTGATATAAAATCTCAAATTTCAACAAAGGGAAAAGATTTTTGGTTAGGATTTATGGATAATTTAGTGACGCCTCAACTTCAATTATTTATTTCGTCTGACAGAAATGTCTCATACACAGTCAGCATTCCTGGATTAGGATTTACACAAACGGGGTCATTATTAGCCAATACAGGTACTCAAATAAATTTACCTGCCAATGCTTATTCTACGCAGAGCGGTGTGGTTGAAAATTTAGGTGTTCATGTACAGAGTTGCGATACAATTAGCTTGTATGCACTCAATTATGGAGCATACTCAGCAGACGCTGCTGTAATATATCCTACACATGCTTTAGGCAATAAGTATAGAGTCGTGAATATTGATGGAAATCCTGGTGACTGGGGAAAAGAATATATGGTAGTAGCAACACAAAATAGCACACAAATATCTATTAATGGAGGGGCACCTATCAACATGAATACAGGAGATG
>DAHXOV010000179.1 GCA_027364695.1 bacterium | reverse complement strand
ATATTAGCCGATGTAGGATTAGTAGGCTTTCCTAATGCGGGTAAATCCACTTTATTATCTGTACTCACAGCCGCTAAGCCAGAAATAGCTAATTATCCATTTACTACCCTTGCCCCTCAACTGGGTATTGTAAAATACCATGATTTCAAAAGTTTTGTGCTGGCTGATCTACCAGGGCTTATAGAGGGAGCACATCAAGGCAGAGGATTAGGACATAGATTTTTAAGGCATGTGGAAAGAAATTCTATACTGCTATTTGTCATTTCTGCCGAAAATGCCAATATATTTGATGAATATAAAATACTACTCAACGAGCTTGAATTATATAATCCCGAACTATTAACCAAAAAAAGAGTATTAGCCATTAGCAAAACAGATTTTTTAGATGATGAACTCATCACAGCACTATCAAAAGAACTGAATAAGAAACTAAAAGGAAAAAATCAATTGCCTTATATTTTCATCTCATCTCACACAAGATACCATTTGCAAGAATTAAAAGACATGCTATGGAAAATATTAAATGAATAGTTTCACAAAATCATTTTGAATAAAATTAAATATATTTGTAAGTAATTCAAAGAATCAATTATGACATGGTATATTATCATTACTGCAATCTTTCTAATTATATTCATTATATTATTATTAAAAGATACCCAAACAAAAAATGAAAAAAACAATATTGAATTAAAATACCAAGAAACATTGCGTGAAAACGAGTACCTAAAAACAGATTACGAAAAATTAAAAAATTCAAATACACAGATCTCTATTCAACTCTCTGCCATCCAAGAGAAATCTAATATTCTTGAAAAAGAATTATCAGAAAATAAAAATATCATCCATGATTTGAATACAGACAATACAAAGTTAAACTCCGAAAACGCCACTTACATAGAAAAAATAAAGAACTTAGAACATCTTATACAAACACAAAAACAAGAATTTCAAGACATCCAAAAACAATTACAAAAAGAATTTGAACTCATATCCTCCAGATTATTAGAACAAAATACACAGAAACTTACAGAACAAAATCAACAAATCCTTCATCATTCTATCCAGCCTGTAAAAGACTACTTAGCACAAGTCAAAGAAATGGAACAAAAAATTCAAAGATACTACGACAATGAAAATAAAGAACGTTCTTCTCTAAAAACAATCGTAGAAGCACTCACCAAAAAAAGCGACGATGTCAAACAAACAGCAGAAAAATTAGCCAATGCCCTTACCTCTCAAGTAAAACAACAAGGTAACTGGGGAGAATTGATACTAGAAAAAATCCTGGAACTATCAGAACTACAACAGGGCAGAGAATATATCACCCAACAAAAAGAAAATGACAAGCAACCCGATATAACCATTTGTTTGCCAAGTGATAGATACATTATCATTGACTCAAAAGTAACCCTAAACTCTTACGTAGCCTATCAATCATCCAACAATGAAGAAGAACAATCAAAGCATGTCAGTGAAATCATAAAATCTATAGTAAGCCATTACGAAAATCTTAGTAAAAAAGAGTATGAAAAAATATATGCACTAAATTCAGTTGACTTTGTTCTCATGTTCGTCCCCATAGAAACAGTAATGACCATCGTTCAGCAACACAAACCAGAAATTTTTAATGATGCATTTCGTAAAAGAGTACTCATCGTTACACCTACTTCATTAATGTCCACACTCAAGACCATTTATCATGTGTGGCAACAGGAAAAAAGA
>DAHXOV010000162.1 GCA_027364695.1 bacterium | reverse complement strand
GATAAAAGTTATCTTTATGTTATTGATGCGCTGCGTGATTCTATTATAGATAGTGTATTCGTTGGGAAATATGTCAGTGGCTTAGTGATAGACAAAAACGATAATTTGTGGGTATTAAGCAGTGGAGATGCAAGTATGTATCAAAATGCTCAGTTGCATCAAATTCATCCCTTAAGCCTTCAAGTATTAAAGACCTTTGTTTTTCCACCTAATGTTTCACCAAAGAATTTGATTGTTGATAGCAGAAGAGAAAATTTATTTTATATCAATCAACACATATACAAACTGAATATTTTAGACACACAATTACCTGCAAGTCCATTTATAAACAACAATGGCAATAATTTTTATTCAATAGAGTGGAGTAATTTTGATGATAATTTGTATGTAAGTGATGCCATGGACTATGTACAGAATTCCACTATATACAGGTATAACAATAATGGTCAATTAGTGCATACATTCAAAGCAGGTATCAATGCATCCTCTTTTTGGATAGAATAAAAAGCGTATTTTTGCCCACTGATAAGAGTAAGCAGAATCTACTGTGTTAATCACAAAAGATATTCTTTAAAAGAAAAATATAAGTTTAAAAATTTTAATGCTATGAAAATACTTGTTTTAGTTAGGCATGCCAAGTCAGACTGGGGATATGAATTTTTAAATGATATAGACAGACCGCTTAATGAGAGAGGATACAGAGATGCTTATCAATTAAGCAAATGGTATGCAGAACATTATACATCGCCTGATAGAATGATTACAAGTCCTGCTATTCGTGCTATTTCCACGGCACTTATATTTTCAAGAACATTGAAATATAACGAACAGGATATTTTAATCCGCCATGGCATTTATAACTCTACTACAGATGATTTTTTAAGTGTTACACATTCTGTTTCAAATGATATAAAATCAGTGATGATTTTCGGACATAATCCTATCATTACAAGTATATCTAATTTGTTGAACAAAAATTTTTATGTTGATAATATTCCCACCTGCGGCATAATAATATTAGAATTTAATACAGATAGGTGGGAGAAAATAGGACAAATAAAAGCAAATAAAATAGAGCATCAGTTTGTGAAATAAAATCATGCGAAAAATCGTTTCACCTTTTACTGTTAAAGGCACCATTCAAGTAGCAGCATCCAAAAGTTATCTACAAAGGTATATGGCGCTTGCAAGTTTATTTCATCATAAAACCACTATACAAAATATAAATTATTGTAACGATGTGCGGGTTGCCATTGATATAATAAGACAAATGGGTTCAAAAGTAAGTGGGATGGAAGAAAATACTGTTGAAATCACAGGAATATCTAATGAAAGAAAGTATAGAAAAATTGAAATTGATGTAGGTGAATCAGGATTATGTGCAAGGATGTTCGGTATTATTCTTCCTGTTATGTTTAAAAATGTTGTCATACAAGCTAAGGATAGTTTGCTTCGGCGTTCTATGCATTCATTGATAAATGTGTTGGAAAAAGCGGGCTGTGTGGTAAAATCAAACAATGGTTATTTACCTTTGAGAATACAGGGTTTTGCAAATTATAATCAAACAGAAGTAAGATCATTAGATACATCACAAATCATTACAGGACTATTATTTGCATCCATCGTACCTAACAGAGATATTGAATTTAGAACAGAAGGCACAGTCAGTTTGCCATATATTGATCTTTCAATAGCAGCGGCTCGCTTATTTGGTGTAAATATCAGGCATTCCGCAGATTACAAAAAATATCAAGTAAAAACTCATCCAAATACCAACCATATAAACATTATAGTAGAAGGAGACTGGAGCAATGCTGCTTTTTTTGCAGTTGGTGCTGCTTTATCGGTTGAATGTAGCTTGCATCATTTAAACAAAAATTCTTTTCAGGGAGACAAAAAAATCATTGAGATACTGCAAATGTGTGGCACTGAAATAAAATGGGAACAAGGCGATGTTTTGTTCATAAAAAAAAGAAAAATAACTCCCATACAAACAGACCTTACACATCACCCTGATTTATTTCCACCTATATGTGTTTTGGCATTGGGTATTCCGGGAGTTTCTATTATTAAAGGTGTTTCCAGATTGCACAACAAAGAAAGCAATAGAGCAGAGAGCTTGCAAAAAGTATTTTCTGATTTAGGAGGTGATGTAAAGCTAGAAGGCAACCAAATGATTATAAAAGGTACAGGACATTTAAATGGCGGTGTCGTTGATTCATATAATGATCATCGCATATCTATGGCAGCCGCTATTTCTGGAGTAATATCCGAAAATAAAATAATGATTGAAAATGCTGAAGCGGTAAACAAATCATATCCCGAGTTTTTTGACCACTTATCAAAAGTATCAAATTAAATTTTTAGAAACGACTGTATGCTCTGATTATATCTATCTAAAAAACGGTACCTATCAAATACTGAATGTATAAATAGTGTAATAATAAGCCCTGTCAAAGAACCCACAAATATATCGTTTATCCAGTGTTGAGATAGATACACTCTACTAAATGCAATGATAATGGCGAAGACTCCCAACAATAATTTTTGATAGTGTTGATGCAAATGAAAAGCCAAAAAAGAACATAATATAAAAACAGATGTACTATGTCCACTGGGAAAACTATTCAGTGCCAAAATATCCACACAATCTACATACTTTATGAAAATATCTTTGTGATAATAATCAAAAACAAAATGGGGTCTTTTCACCTCAAAAATATAATTTTTCAAGATAGCAACACTGCCGCCAGCAATAATATAAGACAGTAGTAATATCAGACTTTGCCTAAGATTCTTGAAAGACCATAAAATAACTATGAATAATAAAAATAAGCCATCCCCTAAATGCGTTATGTATTTAAAGAAATTATCAATATATACATTGCCCACCCATTGATTAAAAAAAACATGATTATCTATTTTAGAAAAATTCCATATTCTATACGCAGCAAAACAATAAAACAAAAGTACAGGGAATAAATAATAAAAATTTACCTTAATGTTTGTCAGAATGATTGTTTTCATAATTGTAGAATACTAATATCCTATCTGTTTGGCTTCTATCCAGTATTTTTCCATTTCTTCCAAATTTACTTCTGAAAAATTTTTATTTTTCTCTGCTAATTTTTTTTCAATATAATTGAATCTATTTAAGAATTTTTTATTATTCCTTTCAAGGACGTTGTCGGGATTGATATTTAAAAATCTCGCAAGATTTATCAAAGAAAAAAGCAAGTCGCCCAACTCTTCTTCTATTTTCTCCCTGTCAGCATTGCTTTCTACCTCATCCAAAAACTCTTGTAATTCTTCTTGCACCTTCTCTATAACATCATTTTTATTGTTCCAATCAAATCCTACGGCGGCAGCTTTTTCTTGCATTCTGTATGCTTTGATGATAGACGGCAAAGAATTGGGCACCCCTGATAATACCCCTTTTGAAGAAGAACCCGCTCGTTCACTCTGTTTAATTTTTTCCCAATTTCGTTTTACTTCTTCTTCGTTGTCTGCTTTAACATTCCCATAAATATGTGGATGTCTGTGTATAAGTTTTTCTGTCAATGTCTTGATAACATCATTAATGTCAAATTGATTTTCTTCTGAAGCTATTCTGGAATAAAACAAAATATGTAAAAAAACATCTCCAAGTTCCTTTCTTATTTCGGAATAATTTTTTTTAACAATGGCATCAGATAGTTCATATATCTCTTCTATAGTAAGCGTTCTCAAACTTTCCCATGTTTGTTGCTTGTCCCACGGACATTGCTCTCTCAATTCATCCATGATTTGAATAATTCTTTCAAAGGCATTTTTATCAAATTTTGTTTTCATGTAAGTTTTTTGTGCCCAATTTCAGAAATTATTTATAGATGAGCAAAATGCTAAATCACTATATTCGCCGATTATGAAATTATTTTCTGCCATTAAATACCTCAAAGGATACTGGCATTATGCTATACTGAATATATCTAGTAATATTTTATTTTCATTGTTCTCAGTCGTTTCTATTACCCTGATCATTCCTTTCTTGGATGTGCTTTTTCAACCAGAAAGTTTTTTTCAAAACATCTTAAAAATCCCACCTGCTATAGAACTTAACAGCAATAGCATCAAACATTTTGTACAATATAAGCTTGCTGAGTTCATTTCAGAATATGGTAAAAATCAGGTTTTAATATGGATTTGTATTTTAGTATTTTTTCTTACATTTTTTAAAAATGTATTTCGATATTTAGCCATGTTCTTTATTGCACCCATCCGAAATGGAGTAGTAAGAGACCTAAGAAATCAATTGATGAATAAACTTTTATATCTTCCACTCTCTTTTTATAGTAAAGAAAAAAAGGGAGACCTCATGAGCCGACTAACCACAGATGTTTTAGAAATAGAGTGGAGTATCATGCAAACATTAGAACTTATTTTTCGCGAACCTATTAGTATTATCATTTCTATTGTTTCAATGATTTTAATAAGCCCTTATCTTACATTATATATTTTCTTGCTCATTCCCGTAGCTGCTATAAGCATTGTTTTAATCAGTAAAAGTTTAAGAAAAAGTGCAGATAAAAGTAAAGGAATATTAGCTCAATTATTTGCTTTGATAGAAGAGAGTTTGGGTGGAATAAAAGTCATTAAAGCATTTGGTACTGAAAATCATATCAGTAAAAAATTTCAATCTGTCAATCAGGATTTATTTGCTCAAAATGTAAAAGTGTACAGAAAAAACGATTTAGCATCACCTACCACAGAAGTAGTGGTACTTGGTATTTTAATGTTTATTTTATACTTAGGAGCACAACTGGTATTTGATGATACACTCTCTGCATCTGCATTCATTGGTTATTTTGGAATTGCTTCTCAAATTATACCACCTATTAAACAAATATCACAGGCATACAATAATATACAAAAAGGACTGGTATCAGAAGAAAGAATCAATCGCATTTTGAAAGAAGTGAATAATATCACAGAGCATTCCGACGCTTTAGAATACAAAATCTTTCAAGATAAAATAGAATTCAAAGACGTCCATTTTTCTTACCTGAAAGGGGATAAGGGTTTTATATTACAAAACATCTGTTTATTGATACCAAAAGGTAAAGTTATAGCCCTTGTAGGAAAGAGTGGCAGCGGAAAAACGACACTGACAGACATGCTATTAAGATTCTATGAACCCGACAAAGGTAATATTTTTATAGATAACACAGACATAAAAAAAATTAAAATAGCCTCCCTGAAACAACTCATTAGCTTAGTATCTCAAGACAGTTTTTTGATGAATGACACGATTAAAAATAACATCACCTTTGGAAACAGCTACGCCGATAATGAAATCATTGAAGCAGCCAAAATGGCTAATGCGCACGAATTTATTATACAACTGCCACACCAATACGATACCTATGTTGGAGACAGAGGCACCAATCTAAGTGGTGGACAAAGACAGAGAATAAGCATAGCCCGAGCCATTTTACGAAATACACCTGTTCTTATTTTAGACGAAGCCACTTCTTCTTTAGACACCGAAAACGAAAAAATTATTCAGGAAACCATCCAAAAAATAAAACACAATAGAACCATTATTATTATTGCCCA
>DAHXOV010000123.1 GCA_027364695.1 bacterium | reverse complement strand
TTCTTAAGCTATCATCCCAAGTGGAGTGTATAATTTTAATTTTGTCGGATGCAATGGATTGGATGATTTGTTCTGTATGGTCCTCGCTCTGTCCAATAGAAACGATAAAAACGTCAACTAATGGCAAAATAGAAAGTATGGATTCTTTTACGGGATAATCATATTTTTCGGCATTCCTTACAATGGTAAATCCGGCAACTTTCATAACTATTTAATCAGGGTAAAATAAAGGGTTAGTGTCAGTTGAATAAATAAGTGCTACGGCGTATGCATTGATACCTTTTTGATTGCCAACATATCCTAAACCTTCATTAGTAGTGGCTTTTACAGATACTTGCTGTTCGGATATGCGAAGTACCTTTGCAATATTTTGTTTCATTTGTGGTATATAAGATTTTATTTTAGGGGCTTCCATCACCATAGTGGCGTCAATATTAGAAATAGCGTAATGCGATTCTACTATCATTTCATTTATCTTTTCTAAAAGATAAATGCTGGATATATTTTTGTATGTTTCATCTGTATTAGGGAAGTGCCAGCCAATATCTCCAAGTGCAGCAGCGCCAAGCAATGCGTCGCCTATAGCATGCAATAATACATCGGCATCGCTGTGTCCATCTAATCCATAATCGGCAGTATCAATTTTTACACCGCCTAAAATGAGTGATCTGTTTTTTGTGATGGCATGTACATCGTATCCAAATCCTATTCTGAATTTCATAATAGATTTTATTTATAGTCATTTAGTTTTTAATAGATATTATTGATTAAAATCTGATTTTATTTTTACACCATAAAGCAGTGCTTCTATTATTTCTATTTCTTCTTTTGTAATAGAAGTGCCTCTGATGTCCAGATATTCAAGGTTCTTAAGTTCTGATATGCTATCAGGAAGTTTTGAAATTTTAGTATTACGAAGAGATAATATTCTTAATTTTTTTAGTTGATAGATATTCCATGGGATGAATTGAATAGGATTATTTTCAATAGCCAGTACTTCCAAATTTTCTGCACTATGAAATGTTTCGGGTAAATGCCATGTATTGGTTTTGTTTAATACTAATGTTTTTATGTTTGGATTTTTAAATAAAAAATTTGGACAACTGTCTAAAACACTGTTTTCTATGGCAATGTCGCTCAGTTTCTTTAAATACTTAATGTTTTTAGATATTTTCAATGTATCTGCATTACTATATAGTTTAATGATTTTTAAGTATTGGCAAGCAAGAATGCTGTTGGGTATGCTGTCTATTTTACTATTCCCTATTTCCAGGTATTGTAAGTTTGGAAAGTTAAAAAAACTACATGGCCATTGCTGAATAGAATTATTGAGAGATGAAAAATAAACTATATTGGATAATTCACAAAAGGATTCAGGTAATGTTTGTATATTATTACTGTTGAGTTGAAGGTTCATTAAGTTTTTTAGACTTCCTATTTTATTAAATATTTTAGAATCTATGGTTTGATAACTTAAATCCAGTTTATAAACTTGATGACTGGCTTTGAGCGCAGATTTTAAATCTTTGAATACTTCTGAATTAAATGGTCCGTAAATATCAAATGGGGCTTGGGAAAAACATAGATGAGAGCCAATAGAGAAGATGAGCAGAAATATTTGTATTCTCATTGATTGGATGGCTTAATTTTGTGGTGTTCTTTAATGAATTCTTTTTTAGCAAAGTCTGCGTTATCTACAATGCTCTCTCCTATCAAGGTAGTGCTGGTACAATGTGTAGCCAATACTTTGACATATTCACCTTTTTGATGCATTTTCTTTGGAAACACTATTACTGCATTTTGGGAGTTTCTACCCATCCACATATCATTAGATTTTCTTGATTTACCCTCAATGAGTACATTATGAATTTTTTCTATCTGTGATTTAATTTTCTCAGCACTGTGTTTTTGTTGCAGTTCAATGATTTCATTTAATCTTCTTTTTTTTATTTCTTCGGGCACATCATCTTTGTATTTTCTTTCTGCCAATGTTTTAGGTCTTTCACTATAAATGAACATATAAGCAAAATCAAATTTTACTTTTTCCATTATAGCAAGTGTTTGCTGATGATCTTCTTCTGTTTCTGCACAAAATCCTGTGATAATATCAGTAGAAATAGCACCATCGGGAATATAATGCCGAATAGTATCTATTCTTTCCAAATACCATTCAGCGGTGTATCCTCTGTTCATCCTTTCAAGTACTGTACTGCTTCCGCTCTGAATAGGCAAGTGAATGTATTTGCAAATGTTAGGGTAACGGGCAATGGTTTTTAAAACATCATCGGTCATATCTTTAGGATGAGAGGTAGAGAATCTAATGCGTAGTTCAGGGCTTATTTCTGCTACCATTTGTAGTAGTCGAGCAAAATTTATTGCAGCGCTGTTGTCAGCTTTGCTTTTTATCAAATCTTTTTTGGCACCATCACCATTCCAGAAATATGAATCTACATTTTGACCTAATAGTGTAATTTCTTTATATCCTTTATTCAGGAGATTTTTTGTTTCACTGATGATAGAGTAAGGGTTTCTACTTCTTTCTCTGCCTCTTGTAAAGGGTACTACACAAAAGCTACACATATTGTCGCAACCTCTCATGATACTGATAAAAGCAGTAACTCCATTGCTATTTAATCTGACAGGCGCAATATCTGCGTATGTTTCTTCTTTGCTTAAAATAACATTCACTGCTTTTTTGCCGTCTTCTGCTTCTTCGATGAGATGTGGTAATGCCCTATAAGCATCAGGTCCTGCAACAATATCTACAAGATGTTCTTCTTCTAATAATTGATCTTTCAATCTTTCTGCCATGCAACCCAATACACCAATGAGGGTATTATTTTCTTTTTTATTTTTTTTAAGTTCTTTTAATCGGTATCTTATTTTTTGTTCTGCATTATCACGGATGGCACATGTGTTGAGTAGGATGATGTCTGCATTTTCTGCACTATGAGTATATTGCAATCCTTTATTTGTCAGTATAGCGCTTACAATTTCGCTGTCAGATACATTCATTTGGCAGCCATAGGATTCTATGTAGAATTTTTTCGTGTTCATATTGTAATTATTCGACCGTTACACTTTTAGCAAGGTTGCGTGGTTGATCTACATTACAAGATCTAAGCACAGCAATGTGGTAGGAAAGTAGTTGTAAGGGTATGACAGATAGCAGTGGGCTCAGAGCTTCGTCAGTTTCGGGAACTTCAATGATGTGATCTGCAAATTGTTTTACATATTGGTCTCCCGCAGTAACGATGCTTATTATTTTTCCTTTGCGGGCTTTTACTTCTTGTATGTTACTCAAAACTTTTTCATAATTAGGTCCTTTATTGGCTAAAAATATTACGGGCATATTTTCATCAATTAAGGCGATGGGACCATGTTTCATCTCGGCGGCAGGATAACCCTCAGCG
>DAHXOV010000101.1 GCA_027364695.1 bacterium | reverse complement strand
TATGTCAATCTATCCGCGAAGTACCCATTATTATATTTCCCAAAGATGCTCATTTTGCATTAACTGATATTCAAAAATTAGCTTGCAATGTGGTAAGTTTGGACTGGACAATAGCCCCCCTTGAAGCCATCAATATATTGAAAAATAAAGCTCTCCAAGGCAATGCAGATCCTTGTTTATTATATGCAGCTGATAAATATATTGAAAAAGAGACCATACAAATGCTTGATGCCTTTAGCTCAGTACCATATATTGCCAATATAGGACATGGTTTGTATCCTGATATTGAAAAAGAAAAAGTAAAACTTTTTGTAGACATTATTCATTCTTATCAAAGAAAAGCATGATGATCTAAAAGAAGTAATGAAGTGCCAAACCCTTTCCCATTATGTTATTTGCTTATAGAAATAATGAGATGAGGATTCTCATTCAAAGATGCAATGCTTATCATTAAATGATAAGCATTGCATCTCCATAGGTAAAGAATCTATATTTTTCTTTTACTGCTTCTTTGTATGCCTGCATAATTAATTCGTACCCACCAAAAGCTGCTGTGAGTACAAGAGGAGTTGATTCGGGTGTATGGAAATTAGTTACCATTGCATTGGGAATACTGAACTGGTAAGGTGGAAAAATAAATTTATTGGTCCATCCTATGCCAGGATTTAATCTTCCTGTAGTAGAAACAGATGATTCTATTGTTCTAACTACACTAGTACCTATTGCTACCATTCTTTTTTTACGGTCTAATGCTTCATTGATTATTTTAGCAGAATTAGCAGGAATAATGTATTCCTCGCTCTCCATTTTGTGCTTGCTTAAATCTTCTACCTCTACGGGTCTAAAAGTACCTAATCCTACATGAAGTGTAATGGGTGCAAATTGAATGCCTTTGATTTCAAGTCGCTTCAATAGTTCTCTGCTGAAATGTAATCCTGCTGTTGGCGCAGCCACCGCCCCTTCGTTTTTTGCATAAACTGTTTGATACCTCTCCACATCTAAAGATTCTGGCTTTCTTTTAATATATTTTGGTAATGGTACCTCGCCAAGGTCATAGAGTTTTTTTCTAAATGTTTCATAAGGTCCATCAAATAAGAATCGGAGTGTTCTTCCACGGGACGTGGTATTGTCAATGACTTCAGCCACTAACTCATCGTTTTGACCAAAATAAATTTTATTACCTATTCTAATTTTTCTGGCTGGGTCCACAAGTACATCCCATATTTTCATTTCAGCATTAATTTCTCTGAGGAGAAACACTTCTATTTTGGCGCCTGTTTTTTCTTTATTGCCATATAATCTGGCTGGGAATACTTTAGTGTCGTTTAAGATAAAAATATCTCCTTCATCAAAGTAGTTAATAATATCTTTGAACAGTTGGTGTTCTATTTTTCCTGTATTTCTATGTACTACCATTAAACGGCTTTGATCTCTTTCCTTTGCAGGATACTCTGCCAACAGATCTTTTGGCAGATTGAATTTAAACATTGATAATTTCATAATCTTACGGGATTATTTGGGTGAATAATTAAAGTTAATTTTTAAGGGCTTCTGCACCTGCTACTATTTCCAGAATTTCTTTTGTAATAGCTGCCTGACGGGCTTTATTGTAATCGATTTTTAATGTTCGTAATAATTCTTTAGCATTATCTGTGGCTTTGTGCATAGCTGTCATTCTTGCACCATGTTCGGACGCGTTAGAATCTAAAAGGGCTTTGAATAATTGTGTTCGTAAAGTTTGAGGAATCAGTACATCTATCATATAATTTCTATCGGGTTCAAAAATATAATCTATATTCGTCCTGGTATTTTCTTCTGACTTTCTAATCGGAAGAAATTCTTCTGCTATCGAAAATTGAGCAGCCGCATTTTTGAATTGATTATAGATCAGTAGAACAATATCAACTTTTTTTCCAAGGTATAATTTCATTACAAAGTCTGCTACTAAAGAGGTGTTTTCAAATTTTGGTTTTTCTGATAGTTCTAATAGATTAAGATTTAATTCAGTGGTATTAATGATATGAAGTTTTTTCTTTTTTGAGTATTCAGTTACTTTTTTTCCGATGGGTAAAACAGATATTTGAGCAGCCGGATATTTTGCAGTAATATGATTGAGTGTTTCGTTTAATTTTTTGTTGATATTTGAATTGAATGCTCCTGCAAGCCCTCTGTTGCTTGAGATGGGTATCATGAGAATGTGATTTGTTTTTTCTGAAGTACGCGCATAGATATTTTCTGAAATATGTAAACCTGCACTTACATTTTGAATGATGGATTTGAGTTTATTTGCGTACGGTCGGAGTTGAAGTATAGCATCCTGTGCTTTTCTAAATTTTGCTGCCC
>DAHXOV010000084.1 GCA_027364695.1 bacterium | reverse complement strand
TAAACAGATTTTAATGTCCCTTCAACATCAATGTGTCCTGTTACAAAATGTCCGTCTAATCTTGAATGCAAGGTCATAGATCGTTCTATATTGACAATGTCACTGATTTGGATATGTTTAAAGTTTGTTTTATTAATGGTTTCTTGAATAAGTGTTACTTTGTATAATGGAGGGGTTATTTCTGTTACTGTCAAGCATACTCCATTGTGTGCAATACTTTGATCCAGATAAAATTCGTGAGCCATAGCGGTTTCTAATGTCAGAATTAAATTTGTTTTTTGGTATTCAGTCTTTCTTACAATAGCGGTATTTTCAATTATTCCCGTAAACATTTATTCTAAAATTTTTTGAATATTTTTTTGAATATTTTCTTGTGTTTTGATGTACAGATCTTGTGTGGATGGACCGCAAAATCCTATGGTAGCGCGGATTGGTGTGTGTTGTTTATTAAAATAAACAGTGGTAGGAAAGGCAGGTATTTTCAATAGTTCGGGGAACAAATGAAATGATGAAGCATTGTTTTTGTCTGATAGTAATACAACAGGATAAGGTATATTTAATTTTTCCTTATATTGTTTAAGCAATGCGATCGCTTTCTGTGCGTCATAAGTTCTTTCTACGGCAAGGGCTATGATCTGCACGTTAGGAAATAGATTCTTGTACCATTCACTGAATAATTTGCTTTCATCAGCACAATTTGGGCACCATGTACCCATCATTTGAATGACAATGGCTTTGTTGGTATCAATACGAATGACTTTCCCGTCAATATCTGTCCAAGTGTGATGTAATGTAAATGCAGTATCTGAAAAAATGGATTGCAGTGGAATTTCATTCTTCAAATCAATATTTTTATCGGGCATTGCTGTGAATTTTTCTACATCCCAGTTTCCATAATAAATATAACCCTTTAAACTATCTGCCTTATCTGACAGATGGTTGTAAAAAACTTTAGAGTATATTTGAGTTGCAAAAGAACCGTTGAAAACAGATAAAAACAAACTATCTTGTGTAAGGTAGCCATTCATATTTCCTAAGTCGCCATAAGGTGTGGCAATGCTTCCTGTAATATGGGGTAGGCTGGCGTTGGAGTAAAATTGAAAAGTGCCCGCTGCATCATAAACCTTATTCTGTGCTTGAATTTTTATCTTCCACTTTGATGGAAAATCTTTCATTTTTTGAATATCAATGTTGGAGTGGGGTGTTGTTTTTTCAATTGTAACTGGTATTTTGTATTGTTTATTTCCTGATGAATATTTTATCCAAGTGCCTGAAATGAAACGAGGGCTTTGTTTTTTTAGTAAAAATCTATTTTCATAAATAGATATTGAGAAAGAGAGGCTGTCTTTTTTGAGTTCTATATCTGCTGTATTCTGAATAGATTTAGGATAGGCGGGAACAGTAATTTTGCTTTGTTCAAGCAGGATTGGTGTTATTAAATACACACTATCATTTAGATGTAGTTTTAACTGATGTAAATTGTTCTGAGCGTGTGTTTGAAAAAAAAATAATATGCATAATAGAAAAAACATCCTTTCCTTGTGAGAAAGGGAAAAACATTTTGAGACAACAAAATTATTCATTATTATCTGCTTTCTTTTTCCTGCCTCTTTTCTTGGGAGTTGATTCAGTGCTATCTTCTGTTACCTCTTCAACGATTGTATTTTCTTCTTTTGTTTCTGTTTGATTGGCTGTATCTTCCATTACTATAAGCATATTTGCATGATGCAAAATATTATACCATTGTATCAGTTTTCTCATGTTATGTATGCTTACTTTTTCTTTTTCATAATTTGGAATAGATTTTTCGAATAAGAGTTTTATCTCATCGTCGCTACTGGTTTTGTGGTGTGGTGCAATTTGCGCATTCAACGATTCGTATAATTTGTAGAGTACTTCTGCAATAGGTTTTTCTTCTTCAGTTGTATAAATTCTAATGGTATCTAATGCAAATATTTTGCTATTGTTTAGTATGATGGTTCTTTTTTTATCTGTGATATTTTCAACAATCACACCTTTTGTACCATTGGCAATAATTTTAAATAAGCCGGGCATAGCTGTTACTGAAATAATTTTTTCAACATTAATTTTCTTCATAAGATGAAATTGAAATCAGTGCAAATATACGTTTTTTAATTGACAGGTTCTATACAATTTCATTTTTCTACTACTTTGATTTGTATATTCCAAGACCATTCTTGATAAGGGGAAAGCAAAATAATATCTTTTTTTTCTGTTATGATTCCACTGACGTCTTCTTTGTCAGCAATACCCATCCATGGCTCTATGCAAATAAAGTTTGCACAATTTTTTTTTGTCCATATACCCCAATTCTTACAGTTTAAACTCTTTACTTGTATTTCATAATTCCATTCATCATTACATAAAATAATTTCTTGTATATCAGTATTTTCAAGTACGATGGCATCTTTTACAAAGAGTTCTTCATTCAGGAAAAGCATGTTTTTTGACATTTTTAGAGGCTCTTTTTCTGAAGTCAATAATCCATCTTGTAGCAGTGTTCTTTCAAGTGTATTATGATTGGAAATTATTTTGAGATAGCATGAATGCCTGTTTCCATTTGTATTAAAAGCGGGATGGTAACCAATACTAAAAGGCAAATAATAATGATATGGATTAAATACATTAAAAGAAATATTTAAAGCACTTTGTTCAAGTTTATATCTTACAATGAGTGAAAAATAAAAAGGATATTGTTGAAAGCTAATATCATCATCTATCAGTTCAAATTCTATTGTGTTGTTTTGGCACAAAGTACACAGCCACTCTTTATCTCTTACAAAACCGTGTTGTGGTAATGCAAATGTTTGATGCTTATAAATGTACCGATTGTTTTTAATCTTGCCCACGATAGGGAACAGGATGGGAGCATGTCGCTTCCATGGGTCTTTTGCTTGCCATAATAATTCTTTTTCTTTGTATATTAAAGATATAAGTTCTGCGCCTGATGAATTTGCAGTTATTTCAAGATGATTATTTTTTAGTGTGTATATCATTTACATGATCATTACGCCAGGGATATGAGATGC
>DAHXOV010000057.1 GCA_027364695.1 bacterium | reverse complement strand
CCGCATGTCCTGCTCCTACTACAATAACATCATATTGAAAGTCCATATTTTCTTACTACAATAAATTCAATCGCTGGTAAACTTCATCTTTGTAATTGCCTCCTATTGGAATGGTTTTAGGGAAAGATTCTAACACAATCTCTTGATTATCAATACTTTGTATTTTATCTATTCTGACAATGTAAGATCTGTGGGCACGAATAAACTCTTTTTTTCCCAACTTATCTTCTATCAGCTTCATGGTAGCGTGGACAATATATCTCCCTTGTTTCGTATGAAAAGTTACATAGTCCTTCAATGCTTCCACCACATAAATATCTTCATATTTTATTTTAATCATTTTTCCTCCTGATTTTACAAAAATCAAATGAGTTCCTGCATCGTTTTCCTTATTTTCCACAATAGAGTATAAAATTTCTCTCTCTCTTTTTCTCTCCTGATCCTTTTTAAACCTAAAAAGTGTAATTTCAATCGCCGATAAAATATCCGCATTTTTAAATGGTTTGGTAATGTATGCGTATGGCTCTACCACTTTGGCTTTTTCCAAAGTAGAAAGGTCAGAATAGGCTGTTAAAAAGACAACAGGCAAATCATATTCCTCCTTTATCTTGTGCGAAAGTTCTATTCCATTCATATTTCCTTTTATCATAATATCCATCAGGATGATATCTGGTTTATCCTGAGCGATATAATTCAATGCAGTATCTGCATTGTTTGCTACACCTACTATTTCAAAATTATTTTTCTGTAGTATATTATGAATGTCTTTAGCCACGATAGATTCATCTTCTACTATTAGCACTTTTGTTTTTTCTGATGGCATGGTTCTTATTTTTATATTTTATTTTTTGCTGCTTCTTATGATGAAAGCATAATGCGGTTCAAATTAAAGCGCACCTGGTCGCTCTCTGTCAGTCCAAAATTATCAATGTTCCTCTTCATTTCGCTCATCACTTTTTCAAAAGAAAATCTTTCACCATTGTGTAAGCCTCTTCTTGATCTATTGGCAAAAATATCTTTTCTGCAGACATTTGAAAACTCTTTGCTGATGCCTTGATTGTATAATTCTTATCGCCGGGTAAAGTAATAAAATACTCTCCGTTTTCATTGGTTATTGTAGAAGCTACTAATTTGTCGTTTTCGTCGTAAAATATTACTTGAGCATCTGCTATCCCAAAGCCTTCAAAGCCATCTCTCACCGTTCCTTTAATAATACTCAATCCATTGCTCAAACGATCTTTTTTGTTTCCCAATAGTGGGTATTCAGACAAATCTATTATATAAATATCTTTTTCTCCTAATCCGCCTGGTCTATCGCTTGCAATATAAGCCATCTTACCCGTAGCATCTATAGATATAGGACCGTCGGAAAACTCTGTATTGATAGGGTATCCAAGGTTGATGGGGGGCATCCATTGTCCGTTTTCATAAGTGGTTTTAAATACATCGTAGCTTCCCATAGAGAGAGGTCCATTAGATGCAAAAAACAGTGTCTTACCATCTGGTGCCATAAACAAGCCTACTTCATCGTAAGGCGTATTAATAGTACCTCCCAAATTCACTGGTTTTCCCCATTCTTTATTGTTAATTTTTGTACTTGTCCATATATCTGAGTGTCCATATCCTCCTTTTCTTTCGCTGGTAAAGTAGATGGTTTTTCCATCGGGAGACAAACAAGCGCCTCCTTCCCAGTAAGTAGAATTAATGGGTTTTCCAATTGGTTCAGGTGTTTTCCATTTATTTTTCATTGCTTTAGAAATAAAAATATCTCCACCTGCCGAGACACTTTCTTTTGTATCGTTCTTGTATATAAAAATAATTTTTCCATCGGGAGAAATAGAAGTAATGGCATCGTGGGCTTCTGTATTTACATTGCCTGGAACTGACTGTGCCAGTTGCCATTTTTTATTCACTGTATCAAAGTAAGATAAATAAATATCCTGATAATACTTTCCGTCTCCTTCAATATCTATGGGCGAATTGGCATCTTCGGGCCGGCGTGTATTAAATACCAGTATTTTTCCATCTGCTGTTACGCAAGGTGTGGCATCGTCATATTTGCTATTGATATCCTGTCCTAAATTGATAATCTTCACTGGCACGGGAGTTGGTTTCATTTTGATTGCATGATTACATTGAGAGATATATACTTCTACATCGCTTTCTATGAGTTGTTTTTTTGATTTTACTTTGGTTTTAAACAATTCAAATTCTGAAATTGCTTTTTCAAAATCACTTTGTTTTTGGTAAAGCAATCCTATGTACAAATGTGTTTCAGGAATAGGGGCTCCGTTCTTTTTTGCTTCATCAAAATATTCAAAAGCGTTTTTATAATCATCTATTTCATAGTAGCAATAAGCAATGTAATAAGGGAGTTCTCCACTTGTTGAATATTTGTCATACAAGTCTTTGAATTCTTGTATTGCTTTTTTATACTTTGCTGCATACATTGTTTGTTTAGCCAATAATAGTTTTGGATTATCTACAATATCTATTTTGGATTTACCTGTATTTTCCTGCGAGAAAGCGCTGGATAAGAGAACTGCAAAAAACACGCTTATTACATACACCCTTTGTTTCATAAGTAATTTA
>DAHXOV010000055.1 GCA_027364695.1 bacterium | reverse complement strand
CGATTAGAAAATGCATCTATGGTAAATAGCGATACATCTGAATAATGATGTAATAGGTAATGCAGTGCTATTTTGCAACGTCGTTTTATTTCTTCTTTATCTAATTTACTCTCATCAAAATAGTGCGCTTGGTAGTTGCTTTCATCAAAAACAACCTTGTATAAAACATCCACTAATCTCTTTTTTAATTCATTCGCTACAGCATTTGTAAATGTAAGTCCTATAACTTGCTTTATTTTTTTTGGATCAATTCCTTCATTATTTAAATCTAAAATGATTTTGAGTATTTCTTTGATTAAGGCAGTTGTTTTTCCACTACCCGCCGATGCGTTGTAAACAGTAAGCAAACTCATAACTATCAATGACTTACTTTAGTTTTATTACCAAAAAAATAAACAGAATCGCATATATTATCAAGATAAATAATACAAGAGAACTTGATAAATTATAAGATAAAAAAGATATGCCAAATGCTATTAGAGTATATAAATAAACAATGAGAGCAGTCTTTATATGAGATTTTGTTTTATTGAACAAATAATGATGCAAATGATTTTTATCCGCCATAAAAGGAGATTTCCCTCTTAAAATACGGGTAATCATCGCTCTTAATGTGTCTGTAATTGGGTAAATGAGCAGAGCCATTGTTCCTATTGGCTTTGAATAATCTACAAAAAATAATGGTAATTCTGATACCGGATATTCTATGATAGAAACACTTAAAAAATAAATAATAAGCCCTATAGAGAGCGAGCCCGAATCTCCCATAAAAATTTTAGCCGGTGAAAAATTGTACACTAAAAAACCACACAAACTACCACATAAAGCAAATGATAATATAGCCAAAGGATAATCATTTATCAATAGAAAAAATACGCCCATGAAAAAAGAGAATATAGCGCTCACTCCGCCCGCAAGCCCATCTATGCCATCGATTAAGTTAATTGCATTCACTAAACCAGTATATATTAAAAAAGATAAAATAAAACTCAAGCCATAAGGGACATCGCTTATTTCAAATATGCCATGAAAGCCTGTAATACGGACATTTCCAATCACAATTAAAATAACCCCTGCTATAAAGTGTGCAACAATTTTTTTATCTGCCGCTGTACCTATCAGATCATCTTTTATTCCTACAAAAAAAATCAACATCGCTGCAGAGAGCAGTATTTTTGAGTCCGTTAGTACATGACGCAATTGATAATACAAATGCAGATCGTCCACATTCAGCCATAATCCATAGGAAAAAAATGTAGCCGCAAAAACAATGACCCCACCTAATGTTGGCACAGGGTTTCTATGTATTTTTCTCTCCTCTGTTGGCAGGTCTGTGAGTCCCTTTTCTTTCAATACTTTAATTAAAACAGGAATAGTATAAATAGAAATGACAAATGCCGTAACCCATGCTAATAAAGACCATATCATAAAAATAATGTTTTAATTAAAATGAAATTCAAAAATCATAATATATATTGTATAAGGATGTTTGTAATTGAATGTAAATATAATTGCTGTTTTTTTGTGCTACACGATTTTCTATGCCCGCATTTATCATTAAATTATATGACGGATTGAGAATAAATCCTATCATTATTTTGTAATACTTTGTATCTGAAAAAACAGTTTGCTGCAAATGATACTGAGCACTGGCTATCCATCTTTTTTTCTTTAATGCGAACATACTTAGCCATTCATTACCATTATCAAGCGTGTAAGACATGTTTTGATTAAAATGAACGTAGGAAGTATTGTTGTAAGGTGGTGTGGATGAATAGGTAGCATCTTTTACATCGTTCCATTCTGACAAAAGCAATACCCTCCAATCATTAAATTTGGCTAACCATTTCCACCCTATTTGATATCCATACCTATCATCCCGCTGTAAAAATGCTGGGGCACCATCTAACACAAATTGCCCATATATCATCAGTGTTTTTAATAATTTATGCTGAATATCTAATCCCGCAATAACATTATTTTTTTGATTAAACCCATAATATAACAGTTGCGAAAAGATAACCGGGCTAAATAAAATACCATCTCCACGCCATACATTTCTTCTATCTGCAGGCTCTCCCACTATTCCTTGAAACAACCCTATTCTTGTATGTTTTGTAATACCTACATTCAGATATTGATATACAAATGGCTTTTTTTGAAATAATCGTTCTGTATTGGGTGAAATAAATTGAGATGCCGAAACTAAATTATTTAATACAGCATAATTACATATATATTGCAATCTTCCTTTCCACCACACCTGTTCTATTTTTACAAAAGGATATACAAAAGCATTATCACTCAATAACAGGGATCTATATCCATTTCCTATTTTTTGTTTTCCTGTACCCACGCTTATATTAATATTTTTACTTGCCTGAATGCTTACCATCCCCGCACTAAACGCATAATCAAAACCAGATTGCTTGAATACTTTCCATCTGCCTTGCCCTGGTACTACTTGCGTATTTTTAGCATAATCATACAAATAAGTAGGAAAAATAGATTGGTTTTCAGACAACATGGTCTCAATGTAAACATTTTTAAGCCGAAAAGAAGCAATAAAACCGCGCGTATTGGTATAGGATGAAATGTTAGTATCTACCGTTTGCATCCCCTTTTGCAAGTTAAACAATGGATTAATCCTAATTTGAAAATTATCTTTATTGACAGAAATAAGATCTTTTTGAAATAAAATATCTAATGCCGGATCATTTTTAATGTACCTAAATAAATGATCATTCGTGTCTTTGTTAGAAAATTTGGAAGATACAAAAGGGTTCAAAGGATAAACACCTGTAGAAATGTTGGTATCACTTGCTAGTATATTATAATCCTGTATTTGCTGAAATACCCAATGATTGGGCAATGTATAAAACTGTGCTCTCATAAAAGATATTACATATAAGAACAATATCGCACAACACTTCCGCATCTGTTTTTGTTTAAAATAAAAAAGCCTGCCCATTGTAAGCCAATGAGCAAACTTAATAAATATCATTCAAAGGAAATAAATTTACTTTAGCGTACCTTTTTTTTCTGCTTCCTTATTGAATTTAGAGATCTTATACATCCAGTAAAATAACAACACCACAATAGTACCACCTAATAAAATATTAGACTTGTGTCCTAATGCTCTCAAAATAGGAAAAAAAACATTGGTGCACATATCCCCTATTCCATTAAAAATATCCGTCCACGTAATCATAAGTTGATGCATATACTTTCATTTTATGCTGCAAAGATAATAAACTTTTACTTATGCAATTTTTATTTTTTAAACCAACAGTTTTCTAATATCTTGTCAAAAAATAAGACCCCTGCAATCTGAAATTGCAAGGCATACAAAAATCTTATTGTACCATGAACAAACTAATTCTTTTTATTTTATCTTTTCTATTTGCCTTTTTAATGCAATTACTGCCCCATCTACTGCGGCTTCAAAACTTTTTTCCTGTTTTCTTGCAAACAAATTACCATTGTTAGTATGCAATTTTACTTCTGCTATTTTATTAGCCGTATCAGATGAATTTTCAAGTTTCAATATCACATCACCGTGAATAATTCCTGAATGAAACTTTTTAAGTTTACTTACTCTTTCTTCAATGAATTGAATGAGTTTTTGATCTGCATCAAAATGCACTGACTGAATGTGTGTTGTCATAGTAGCAAGTTTTAAAGGTTAATAATATCCATCCCTCATTCAAAATTTTTTAATGTTCATCTCCCGAACGAGGATGGGCTTGTTGATATATTTTTTTTAATTGTTCTATATTTGAATGTGTGTATATTTCAGTGGCTTTTAAATTAGTATGCCCTAATAATTCTTTGACAGCATTAATATCCGCTCCATTGTTCAATAAATGAGTGGCAAAACTATGTCTCAATAAATGAGGATGTTTTTTATTCTGCCTTGTTATTTTAGAAAGCTCTTTTTTTACAATGTAATAAATCTGAAATCCTGATAAGACTCCACCTTTCTTATTCATAAACAAATATTCCCCTTTCAAATGCATTTCCTCTATTCTGCTCAAATATATTTGAATATGATTTTTCAACTCTAATGAAAAAGGAATTATTCTCTCTTTGTTTCTTTTCCCCAATACCTTTAATTGCAAAAGATGAAAGTCAATATCTTTCCACTTCAAGTTCACCAACTCACTTCTACGAATACCTGTTTGATATAAAATATCAATGAGTAATCCGTTTCTCAATGTCTCAAATTCACTTGCAGGATCTTTTGATTCATTATCAGAAAAATAATTCTCTAATCCTTCTGCACTTAAAAATTCCGGCACCCCTTTTTTTAGTTTAGGTAAAACTACCCCTCCACAAGGATTATGTTTTGATATATTCTCTTTTATCAGATACTTAAAAAAAGAACGCACCGCCGATATTTTTCTTCTAATGCTTCTCGCCTGCATTTTATGATCGGATAAATAAATCATATAATTCCTTATATCCTGCTTTTGAATTTGATTGACATCTTTTGCCTGCATAAATTCATAAAAACTCATTAAATCATTTTGATACGCAAGAATAGTATGCGCAGAATAGTTTTTTTCATACTTCAAAGTGTCCAAAAAAACTTGCATCTGTTTTTTCACATTACAATGATACAACATTTTTTTATCCCCTGCAAGTTATTTTTTATTAAAAAGAAACATTATTCCTAACACCCCCCTTATCAATAAATATTTTGTAAATTTGTAAGCCAAATTAAAATATCAATGGACAAATTTTCATTTTTAAACCAAGATCTAAATGCTATTGAAGAACTGTATTTAAAATATCTCAAAAACCCCAATGATATAGACCCATCCTGGCACGACTTCTTTAAAGGATTTGAATTGGCTCGCACCCAATATCCTGAATTACCATCAAAAACCTCTGAAATTCCCGAAAATATTTCTAAAGAATTCAAAGTTATTACACTCATCCATGCATATAGATCCCGAGGACATCTGTTTACAAAAACCAATCCTGTAAGGCATAGAAGGACCTATACCCCAAATTTAGACATCCACAACTTTGGTTTATCAGAAAAAGACTTAGATACTGTTTTTCAAGCTGGCAATGAAATTGGTATAGGCGCTGTATCATTGAAAAAAATCATTGAACACTTACACCAAACTTATTGTAACAGTATAGGCATTGAATATGCCTATATGCGAGATACAACAGTAGTAAAATGGCTTCAAGATAAGTTAGAAAAAACAAAAAGTACTCCCAACTTTACACAAGAACAAAGAAAAGAAATTCTCAAAAAAGTGATTGAAGCGGTTACTTTTGAACAATTCCTGCATACCAAATTTGTAGGACAAAAAAGATTTTCATTAGAAGGTAACGAAGCATTTATTCCTGCGTTAAATACCATCATTCAAACAGGGACTCATTTAGGCATCAAGGATTTTGTATTAGGAATGTCCCATCGTGGCAGATTAAATGTTCTGGCAAACATCATGCAAAAAGGATATTCTGATATCTTTACCGAATTTGAAGGACGCCCCTCCGAAGATGTTTCATACGACGGCGATGTAAAATATCACATGGGCTTTTCGTCTGATTTTACAGACCAACAAAGCAATAAAATACACATTAGCTTAGTCCCCAACCCATCCCACTTAGAAGCTGTAGATGCTGTGGTAGAAGGCATTGCCCGTGCTAAAATAGACCATCTACATTCCAAAGATTTGAAGAAAGTATGCCCCATTATTATGCATGGGGACGCTTCCATAGCAGGACAAGGTGTAGTATATGAAGTGGTTCAAATGAGCCAATTAGATGGGTATAAAACGGGAGGTACCATTCATATAGTTATCAATAATCAAATAGGATTTACTACCAATTATTTAGATGGACGTTCATCCATTTATTGTACAGATCTTGCAAAAGTAGTATTAGCCCCCGTATTTCACGTCAATGCAGATGATGTAGAAGCACTGTGTTTTGTTTCACAAATTGCTATGGAATTTCGCCAAACCTTTCAAAGAGATATTTTTATTGACCTATTAGGATATAGAAAATATGGACACAATGAAGGAGATGAGCCGAGATTTACTCAACCCGTACTTTACAATATAATTGCTCAACATCCTAATGTAAAACAAACATATTTTAAAAAATTAGAAGCAGAAAACAATACTGAGCTACTTGAATTTGCCACACAATACGAAGTAACGTTCAAAAAAGAATTAGAAGCCAAATTGGAGGAATCAAAAAAAGCATCATCTACTAAAATCACTTCTTTCTTACAGGGTCATTGGAAAGGATTAAAATTATCTACAGAGCAGGACTTTGAACAATCACCCGATACTACAAAAGTAGATGAGCCGACATTTATATCCATTGCTAAAAAAATCAATACTCTCCCAAAAGAATTAAAGTTTTTCAACAAAACTGTTAAACTTATAGAAGAACGTCTTAAAATGATTGAAACCGATAGTTACGATTGGGCAATGGGCGAACTAATGGCTTATGCTACACTTATGAACGAAGGACATACTGTTCGCTTTAGCGGACAAGATGTGGAGCGAGGTACCTTTTCGCACCGGCACGCGGTATTAAAAATAGAAAATAGCGAAGAAGAATACACCCCACTCAACAATGCAGAACTAAAAGGCGAATTAAGAATATACAACTCGTTGCTATCTGAATATGCAGTACTGGGCTTTGAATACGGATACGCTTATGC
>DAHXOV010000041.1 GCA_027364695.1 bacterium | reverse complement strand
TGTTTATACTAGAATAACAGCAACAAAACTAATACTTTTATAGGTGTAAAAAAAATATCTAATGGATAAAAGATTATTATCGTAATAAAACAAAGGAATGAAAAAGAAAATTAATTTTACTGAACCAGAAAAATAGCAAGTACTGCACAAACCATACCCAACCAATTTATCCAGTTAAGTTTTTCTTTAAAAATTAGCAAGCCTACAATAGCAGTAGTGATAACATTACTTAAATTAAGTATTAAAAAAATTTGTCCGCTTGGAAATATATGAGCGTTCAATGCCTGTATAATGAAAAATAAATTATAAAAGTTTGGAATACCCAGCAAGGAGCCAAGAATAAAGGTGCTTTTCCAATTGAAATTTTCTTTGTAAAAAATTTTCTGATGATCTGCTTTGAGATAAACAAACCCTGTAATCAGAGCGAATCCATAAACAAATGTTGTGAATATCATTTGCTTGCCAGGTGTATCTATACTTGTTTTATTGCCATAGTTAATCAATGTATCTATTATCCCGCTACCTACAAAAACTAATATCGGGAAAAATATTTTTCCTGCGTATTGATATGGTTTATCTGTATTTGAATACGTTGTCAGCCAAAAAGAAAGTATTGCCATAGAAAGTCCTATCCATCTGTATAATCCAAGGGGTTCACCAAAAATAAAATGAGCAGATAAAACAGGGAAAATTAAACTCATCTTATTAGCCACCGAAGTAACTGCTATGCCATAATACTTGGTAGTTTGAGCAATCCAATAAAAAACAGTGATAAATAAAATGCCCTCGGTAGCAGTGAGTATCCATGCTTCTTTACTCAAAGAAAAAGAGGTATCTGGTAAATATAAATATCTGTTTAGTAATCCACATACAAAAGCAGACAAATAATTAAAAAGAAGTGCATAAAGCGTATGCGCATTTGTTTTTTCAAACAAGCGAACAATCACTAACATTAAAACACTGGTGATGGTAGCAAGTAAAATATAAATCATAGAGAATTTAGTTATACCTGCTTAAAACAATAACGAATAAATTTTCTCATTGCCACGGCTGTATATTTTGGATTTTCCAGTAATCCGAAATGCCCGTCATGTTCTAAATAAAGGCAGGATTTGTTTTTTATATACGTACATTGTTCTAACAAAGTTTTTTCTGGCAGTACATTATCATATTTTCCGATGATCATCATCACCGGATATTCTGTATTTTTGATTATATTGATGTAAGAGGGTCTGTCCCGCATGCCAATAATAGCCGCAATCATACCTTGTACAGAGGTATGGAGTGCAATTTTAGTAGCCAATTTAAGTTCTTCTTTTAGATACGGAATATTTTTTTTAGAAAATAAGTTTTTAATCGTTGGTTTTACAAACAATGCAGGGTTAGATTGAATGATTTTAATGGAGCGGTTTCTGTCTTTCTTTTTCTCTTCGCTATCTGGCAAGGCGGTAGAGTGAAATAAACACAATCCTTTCATATAACCGGGATACTTTTTTGCAAAGGCAAGCGCCACATATCCTCCCATACTATGACCAGCTATTACACACTTTTTTACTTTGAGATGACGCATGACAGCATATACAGCATCTGCCATAAGTTCCATACTATGAGCATAGCCCAAACAACTGCTATTACCATGTCCTGGTAAATCAATAACAACTACTTTGAAGGATTTAGACAAATGAGGTACAATATATTTCCACACTTCGTAAGAGCCAAGAAATCCGTGTAATAAAAAAACACATCTTCCTTTACCCGCAGTGTAATAATGGATATTCCCTTTCAGGAAAGAAACATTCTGTTCTGTCATTATGCTTCTGATTCTTTAATAGATTTGAAATACTTAGAGAGATTTCCTATCCATTCAAACGTCTTTTTAAAGAAGTCGTAATAGAGTGTAACCCATAAAATAATGGTCATAAGCCATATCACCGCGACATTAAAATAAAGGGTATCAATATACAAGCCCAGCATTTTTTTTCTTGGTGCATAAAAGTGAGCGCTTCCGTAGTTGGAGATATCAGGGTCGTAGAACACAAGATCGATTCTTCTGATAAGTTTGCCATCCTTCTCCATACATCTTTCGCCACTAATATCGTTGCTATTGGTTACCAGTTGGTTAAGGGCTTCGTTTTCGTTACTTTCTTCCAATTTGATAAACGCTTCTTTTTCCAGAGGTGTTTTTTGCATAGACCTTGCTTTATCGTCTTTCTTTTTTCGGGCTGCATTTTCAAGATCAATATAATAATCATTGAGTGCGTACAAATAATTTCTGATATTACCAATCACATTTGTATTGATAGTATTATTGGCAAGCGCAAACAATTCCTCTACATCATTAGGATAAGGCACTTTTTGATACATTTTATTGTATTCTTTTAGTATTTCGTTTTTTACAAGATGAATATCTTGAATGAGCATTGATTCATACTTATTTCTGTCTTTTAGTTCGTCTTCTATTTTAGTGAGTTTGTTTTGAAGTTTTGGTATCCAGTATACTTTTTTGTACTGAGCATTGCTGATGATTTTATCATAAGTATAAAAATATTTTTCAAAGCTATTGTTTTTGAATTGATTGACTGCCAGCGCCTCGTAAGCCCATCTACTTGTCATAAGTTCTCCACTCCATGGGACACTGCCAGGGTCAGTAAGCAGAGGATTTAATTTATCAAATTTTACAATTACACCACTTAGTATGAGTTGTGGAATAATTAAAAAAGGGACAGAAATATAAATAGTAACTACGCTGTTGAATGCTGCAGATATGTTTAGTCCCAGCATATTTGCAAAGCAGAATGTTGAAAATAATACCAGCCAGTAATCTGTCAATAAGCCATTTATTCCCAGTATATTGTTGCCTACTAAAAGGAAGGTAAATGTTTGAATAGCAGAAAGAACGAACATGATAACGACCTTACTCATCAAATAAGAAAGCTTACTCAGGTGGAGGAATGCTTCTCTTTTTCTTATTTTTCTATCTCGTATGATTTCTTCGGCACTGACCATCATTCCTATGAAAAGTGCTACTACCACAGCCATAAACATATAGGCAGGCACATTGTCGTTTTCTCTGAAAACATAACCTTTTCCTGTATCTACATCCGTATTGTAATATTTGATTAAAAAAGACAGGATGAAAGCCAGCACTGGCGCTTCTAAAAAATTGATAATAAGATATTGGTTATTAGTGAGTTTGCTTTTTACATCGCGGGTTAAAAAAACTTTGAATTGTTGAAATTTATTAGGAATTTTAAAAATGGCTTCAGGAATAGATTTAAAATGCTCTTTGGTACGAATGTAGGTTTCTATAAATTCTTTGTAATATCTGTTCCATTCTGACGGAGAGGTTTTTCTCTTCTTGGTGAGGTGCCCGTATTCGTCTAATACTTTACTTTCAATGATATTAAATACCTGTTCAGGATTGACATTACCACAGTGAGGGCATTCTGTTTCTTCTGCATTGGCATGATTAATTAGTTTTTTAAAATAAGACACAGCGTCCACTGGATTGCCATAATATACAAGATATCCTCCAACATCAAGGATGATGAGTTTGTCAAACATTTTAAATATATCGGAAGAGGGTTGGTGAATAACTACAAAGATGAGTTTGCCTTTTAGTGTAAGTTCTTTGAGGAGATCCATGATGTTTTCAGAATCTCTGGAAGAAAGTCCTGATGTGGGTTCATCCAAAAAAAGTACAGAAGGCTCGCGGACGAGTTCTAATGCTATGTTTAATCTTTTTCTTTGACCACCTGAAATGGTTTTTTCTAATGGAGAGCCAACTTTCAAGTGAGTTATTTCAGACAATCCTAAATCAGAAAGTAAACTTTCACATCTCTTGATAATCTCTTCATCGCTCAGGTTGCCAAAGCATAATTTGGCATTGTAAAATAAGTTTTGAAAGACCGTGAGTTCTTCAATGAGTAAATCATCTTGTGGCACGTGCCCGATAAGTCCCTCAATTTTTTGGGGTTCTTTGTGAATATCTATGCTGTTGATAATTACATTTCCTCGCGATGGGTTTTCACTTCCATTGAGCACGTTCATGAGGGTGGATTTACCTGCTCCTGAGCCACCCATTATTCCTATAAGGGTACCGCTTTCTTCATATAAATTAATATCTCTCAGTCCAATTTTTCTATTTTTAAATTTGTATTCAACATCCTTGACTTCAAAAGTAATTTTGACAGCGTGTTCATCTGCCAAGAACCTGCTAATAATGTCGCTGTAATAGATGGGTTTAATTCTTGAACTTCTTAATGAAGAGCCATGTGTAAGAATATATATTCTGTCTCTATCAACATTTTGACCATTCAGCTGAATATCAATCTCTCCAAATACACGAAGTACATAAAGATTAACGGTTCCTATTCTTAAAATTCTAATTTGTCCATTGATGATATGTTCATTATATAAAAATTTTGTTTTTTGGATATTGATAGGGAATTGATGGCTTATCATTAAAAATTCCTCTGAATCGGGCGTAATTTCTATATTTTGTTCTATGAGGTTTTTAATATTTTCTAATTCTGTTTTTTCTATATTGAATGTTTCTGCTACTGTTTGAACAAATTCTAATTCTTGTTCACTGATTTGATTGGAAGAATGAATAAATTCCAATAAGCGAACGAGCACGACGAATTTTTGAGTTTGTTCTAATTCTTCATTGATTCGAGAACATATTTTGAGTATTTTTACTGAGTTAAGGGCTGTTTTTTTTGCTGCACCCTCTTTTTTTTGACTTACCTGATGGTATTGTTCTAAGTACTCATCAAATATTTTCAAGTATTCTTCTACTTGTTCCTGGTTGAGTTGTTGTTTCAAGTATGATTGTACAATGTTTCTGCCTGTATTGGTAATACCATCCACTCTTGCGATGATAGCAAACATTTGTATCAGGGCTTTTAATATCTGCTCGCTCATTTTATTTTATGTTTATCAGACAATTGGCTATTGCTTTAATTTCTTTGGTTTCTTTTTTTGATAAAGTAAAAGAAAACTTATTATCAATTAGAATGTCTGTTATGCCGTCAGATAGGAGGGTTTTTATGTAATTCGCAGGAAGCAATAATACAAAAAATAATTGATTGTTTTCCTGATAAATAGCCCAGTCTTTTTTGTAATAAACTTTGGTGCCTGATTTGATTTCTATCTCAGATTTAAATTTTTCTATTGGCTGGGTCTTGACAGTATCTTTTTCTGCTGAAAAAATAATTTTAAGATAGGGTTGATTGGAATAAATACAAAATTGAAGGAGTAGGTTTTTGGAAGAGATTGGATATAGAAGAACTTCACTTGGTTTTTGACGATCTACAAGAGGTATATAAACAGATTGTTTTTCAAACTGACATTTTTTTTGTTGTGCAAAAATTCCATTCAATAAAACACTCAGCGTAAATAAACATAATAAGTGTTTTGACATTACATATTATTTTTGTTTGAAGCCAATAAGTAATACCGCACATCCTGAACCGGGATTTCTATCGGGGTCCAATTGTGCTTCTATAATCACATCTACAGCGCTTTTTACTTTGAAGTCCCAATAAGGGGCATTTCTGTAATTTTGGTTGGTAAATAATACGTTTCTGTCTTTATCAAGTACTCTGAAAATCAAGTTACCGTCTTTTAACCCGCTACACGCTGCGAATCGATAAATGGTCTCTGCAAACATCGTGGTATGAAATTCTGCTGTTTCTTCGGCATTCAGGAGCATAGATCGGTATTGTTGCCCGTCTGATATGTAATTATTGGTGATATGCTTGATACATAAACTTGCAATGGTATCACACTGAGCGTAAGAAAAAATATAAGTGGTTAGTATAAGTGTGGCAGATAAAATGATTTTTTTCATAGTGTTATTGTTTTTAATTTAAGTTTGAGTTTATGTGGTGGTATTGGTTATTTTATTTCTGAGTGATTGAATTTTTTCTATGATATTTTTAAATGTAGCATCCTCCATTACAAGTTCATTGGTGCTATTTATGTAGGTTGTTTTTTTTGTAGTATCGGTAGTTGCGGGCACATAAGTATATTTGAATGTAACTTTTTCAAAAATCATAGATAGTTCTTTGAGTGCGGCAATAATTTCTGTTTGGTCAGGTGCATTCAGGGTAATCAGTTGTAGCAAATTATTGACGGTGAGTTTTTGTTCTGCAATTCTTCTTTTTATTTCATCATTATTTTTTGCTTTATATGCTTCTATGGATATGTTCATACTTTCTATCCATCCACCTAATAAAATGAGAGAACTCATATCTAATCTTTTATTGTTTTTCAAATAATTATCGCTTGATCTGTATGCTACGCCTACTAATACTACCAAACTGTCTTTGTTATTTAAATTGTTTTCAAATCTTTTGAAAGTGTTTTCATCGAAAGCAGAAGAGACACCTAATTTATCGGCTAGCTGCTTGATAGAAGCAAGGTAGGTAAGCGCTTCTTGAGTTTGATTGTACATGCTTACATAACCCAGATCAGCACCATATACTCCTAACATTGTGGCGCGGCTGGCATCTGTATTGAAAGTATTGGCTTTATTAGATGGGAATAACAAACTTTTATTAAATGGCAATCCTAATTTTTGAATCAATATGGCTGTTTGAATAGGAGATGGAATGCTAAATAGCTGGCCACCTATATTCAGGATACCAGCTTTGATAGTATCCTGATTCTGAACTACACCCGTATCTTCTTGTTGTTCCTGCTTGTTATTACAGCTGCTCAATCCTATTATACCAATAAAAATAGCTGATAAAATTTTAATCAATGGCTTTTTCATTTGTTTATTTTTTGCTTGCAATTTAAGTAAATTTATCCCTAATATACAAATTTTTTGTTTTAAAACATGAAAGTATTGTTATTTGAGGGGCTTAAGAGAAAAGTTAGACTAAAAAATTTTTTTCAATAAGTTTAATAAAAGTGATAAAATAATGCTTATTAAAATCATCGATGTGAGAGGAAAATAAAACTTAAAATTTTCTTTTTCTGCTTTTATATCTCCTGGTAAATTGCCAAACCAAGACCACCATTTGAAGTGGTTATTTTCTGAAATGAGTAAGACAGCTCCCAGTAGTATAAGCATCATGCCTGCAGCTATCATTATTTTTCCTGTCATTATCATCTTTTATATGCTAAAATAATCAGCAGGAATAATATCAAACAAATGACGATGGCAAAAAACCAATAGCGTAGCTCGCTATATACTTTGATTTTATGTTCATACTTCTGTTTTTCCTTTTCATACTCGTGCTTTAACTTCTCAAAGTATTCTTTATAATATTGTCTTCTTTTTTCATCTTCTTCTGAAACATCCCATTTGTCTTTTTTTTCTTTTTTTGAGACAAAAGTAAAGGAGTGTTTATTCATTAATTTTTTGTCGTATTTTTCTTTTAATTCAGGATCAGAGAGCGTTTCGTACGCATGTAAAATTTTGACAAAAAGCTCTTTTGTATGAGGATTTTTATCCGGGTGATAAAGCAATGCCAACTTTCTAAAAGCTATTTTTATTTCTTCTATACCAGCCGACGAAGATATGCCCAAAATATCGTAGTAGCTTTCTGCCACAGATATTGTTTTTACTTTTATCTCTTTTCTATATAAGCCATACGCATATCATAGTAGCAGATGACTATTCACCAATAATTATCTTTTCTACTACTACATAAGCCATACGCATATCATAGTATCTCATAGGATTGAGATAAAGGTCTTTTATTCTATGATGATACAATCTGTAAGACGCTTCATACCATAAAACAATGAGCGGAGCGTCATCCATTAAGATCTCTTCAGTTTTCATAAAGTACCTGTAAGCGCTGTCTTTATTTATAGCATCCCTACCTTTTTCAAAATAATCGTCAAATACAGGGTTGATATACCTTTGTGTGTTGGGGTAAAAGACCTTATTGGTATCTAAAGAAATATATTTTCCATAGAAAATGCTTAAGAAATTCTCAGGACTTGGGAAATCTGCCACCCAACCTTGCCTAAAAAAATGTCCTTTATTTTTTTGTTCTAATCTAAATTTAATTGCTAAGGGCAGACTTTCAAAAATAACATTGACATTCAGATTTTCTTTCAGTTGTCTTTGCATTTCATTGATGGCTACCTGTGTTTTTGAAAAACCCTTATTGGTGTATATAGTAACGGTAGGAAAATTTTTTCCATCTGGATATCCTGCTTGAGCAATGAGTTTTTTTGCTTGTTGTAAATCAAAATCATATCCTTTTATTTTAGTTACGTCATAGTTCTTGAACACTGGTGGTGTAATGCCATATATACCTGGCAATGCTTGTCCAT
Organism: bacterium; assembly: GCA_027364695.1. GTDB lineage: Bacteria > Bacteroidota > Bacteroidia > B-17B0 > Aurantibacillaceae > BPGX01. Next base: position 14 of record DAHXOV010000041.1, on the reverse strand, counting down.
TAAATGCTTTTTCA
>DAHXOV010000379.1 GCA_027364695.1 bacterium | reverse complement strand
TAATATAGGCATGGCATTGAAAGCAAAAGAGGATTTTCCTGACATACAACTCAATAAATCTATTATGGTAGGAGATAGCTTATCAGATATACAATTTGCACACAATGCAGGAATGCATGCGGTGTACCTCTCTTGCCATCCTGAACCTTATTTTTCCTACGATTTTGCATTTGATAATCTTTATGAATTTTCAAAATGCTTTGTTGGATGAAATTAGTTAGTATCATAACGCCCACATTCAATAACGAAAGTACTATAAAAGAATGTTTAAATTCCTTGTATCATCAGTCATATACAAATATAGAACACATTCTCATTGATAATTGCTCTACTGATAATACATTGGATATTATTCAACAGTATAAATACCACAAAAGAAAATTTTTTTCAGAAAAAGACCATGGTCTGTATGATGCTATCAATAAAGGGATTTGCTTGGCAAGTGGAGATATTATAGGTATTTTACATGCAGATGATTTTTATTTGAATAATTCTGTTATAGAAAAAACAGTAGGTCTTTTTCATAATGAATATCAAGGGGTCTATGCCGACTTGTATTATGTGAACAGAAGTGATACCAAAAAGATAGTGAGGAAGTGGAAAGCAGGAAAATATGAAGAAAAATCATTTTTGCATGGGTGGATGCCACCCCATCCTACTTGTTTTGTTACAAAACAGGTATATGAGAAAAATGGTATGTATCGTTTGGATGTAGGAACATCTGCAGATTATGAATGGATGTTGCGAAATATGTACAAATACAAAGTGCCTTTTGAATACTTGAATGAATTTATTATAGGAATGCGACTGGGAGGGGTGAGCAATTTATCTTTGAAAAACAGAATACAAGCCAATATTAACGATAGAAAAGCATGGGAGGTCAATAGCTTGAGACCTTATTTTTTTACATTATATTTGAAACCATTGAGAAAGATTTTTCAATTTGTATAGATAATGAAATTACTTGTTTTATATGAAGAATTAGCTCCGTATTTTTTTAATAATATCCAACATTTTGCGGCTCAATATCAAACTCCAATTTTAATTGTTGTTAAGAAAGTTAATCCTATTGCTCCCTTCCAATTTGAAAATAAATCAAAGTATGTGGAAGTGATAGACAGAAGTCAATTTTCTATATCACAAATGATAGATAGAATCAGACAGTTTCAACCAACTTGCCTGATGCAGGCGGGATGGATATATCCTACATATTTTGAAATTACAGAAGCATTGAAATTACCGCTCAATATTTTATTATTAGATAACCAATGGAAAAATTCGTGGCGGCAAAAGGTAGGAAGCACTTATTTTAGATGGAGATATAAACAACTTTTTCAAAAAGCATTGGTGCCAGGAGAAAAGCAAAAAAGTTTTGCAGAGCATTTAGGATTTGATGAAAAAGATATTGAAATGGGTTTCTATTGCTGTGATACACAGATTTTTCAGAACATCTACCTTCAAAGAAAAAAAAGGAAGAAAAGAAATTATACATTCCTGTATATTGGAAGATACGCTCCTGAAAAAAATATTGAGATGTTGTGGAATGCATTTATTGAAGCGTGTGAAACATATCCTAATGAATGGAAATTATTATGTATAGGCAAGGGCAATATTACTCCAATAAAGCATTCTCAAATTATACATTTAGGTTTTTTACAACCGAAGGAATTAGCAGATGTTTTAATGAAAGTGGACGTGTTTGTGCTGCCAAGTATTTTTGAACCATGGGGCGTGGTAATACATGAAATGGTTGCAGCAGGCTTGCCAATTATTAGTTCTTCAGAAGCAGGCGCAAATGAGTTTTTTGTTCGCCATCAAGAAAATGGATTTGTTTTTCATCCCCAAGATAAAGAAGAGTTGAAAAAATATTTGAAGCAACTGATGAGTATGAGCGATGAATCCTATTTTAATATGTGTGAAAAAAGTTATGAACTATCACAGAAAATAACCACAGATAGTTGGATAAAAAAAATTCATCATCTTTGCACTATAAGTAATTAGGAGTAAAAAATAAATGGAGTGAAAACTAATATATTGATTACAGGCGGGGCAGGAAATATAGGCAGTTCGCTGGTACGTAAATTATCTGCAAACGATAAATATCAAATCATTATAGTAGATAATTTGAGTACGAGCAGTGAGGATAAAATACCAGCGTCTGTTCATAACAATATTCTTTTTATTAACGCAGATTGTAATAATTATCAAGAAATAGCAAAAGTATTTTATCAGTTTTCATTTGATTATGTTTTTCATTTTGCAGCAGTGGTGGGTGTGAACAGAACTCAAGAAAACCCATTAAATGTTTTGAATGATATTAAAGGAGTAGAGTACATATTGGAATTGTCTAAAACAGCGAAAATAAAAAAGTTTTTTTATTCATCGTCTTCGGAAGTATATGGAGAGCCCGTAGAGATTCCACAAAAAGAACATAGTACACCCTTGAATTCCCGCATACCTTATGCAGTAGTGAAAAACGTAGGAGAATGTTATTGCAGGTCTTATTATCAGGAATATCAATTATCCCATACGATATTTAGATTTTTCAATACCTATGGTCCATATCAAACCACCGACTTTGTTATTCCAAAATTTTTGGTAGCAGCATTAAAAAACGAGCCCATTACTATTTATGGTGATGGCAATCAATCACGCACATTTACATATATTGATGACAATGTGGATACGATGATAAAGATACTGGAAAATAATTTGATCAACAATGATATTATCAATATAGGAAACGATGAAATGATAAGTGTTTTAGAGTTAGCAAGAAGCATTATACAAATTACAAAATCAAAATCACAGATTGTCTTTTTACCACCTCTCAAGGAAGGAGATATGACCCGTCGTATGCCAGATAATACTAAAATGAAAACCATCCTCCAACATCCTCTGATAACATTGGAAAAAGGGATACAAAAATTATTGAAAAGCAAGGAGTTTTTGAGTTTAAACGGTCTTAACTAACAGTATGTGTGGGATAGCCGGTATTTTTACAGTGAACACAAATATAAACCATCACGAATTATCAAAGAACATCATTCGCAAAATACACCATAGAGGACCAGATTTTTTATCTGCACAAAGAAT